>CAZBSW010000044.1:0-10200 GCA_964494835.1 uncultured Thermotogae bacterium | reverse complement strand
TCCGCCGTGAAAGTGCTCGGTGTCGTTCTGCTCGACATCGGTGGAGGGACGACAGACATCAGCGTGTTCCGCGGCGGCGACATCTGGTTCTCCAAGGTGATCCCGATTGCGGGCGAACATATAACAAACGACATCACAGTCGGTCTGCAGACGCCGATCGAAGAAGCGGAGCTGATCAAGAAACAGGCAGGGACGGCGCTGGTCGATAGTATCGGAGAAGACGAGAAGATCGAGGTGGCAACGATCGGCGGGGATGAGAAGAAGTCCGTCTCAAAGAAGAAACTGGCGAAAATCATCGAACCGCGCGTAGAGGAACTCCTCGATCTGGCGATGCAGGAGGTGGAAGACGCCGGCTACCGCGATCTTGTTCCCGCGGGGTTGGTGTTGACGGGTGGTTCGTCATTGCTGGACGGCATCACCGAATTCGCCCATCAGCGCTACGGTGTTCCGGTACGCCGGGGGAAGATTCCCCAGGGGATCCACGGCTTGCGCGACATCGTCGAGTCCCCTATCTACGCCACGTCAATCGGCCTGTTGCGTTATACGGTAGAGACCAAGGACTTCTCGAAGAGACGCTTTGATAGGAAGAAGCCATCGTTGATTAACAAGCTCTTCTCCTGGTTCAACCGCTTCTTCCGGGGGTAGTAGATGGCAATAGCAGATGAGAGGATCCTCGTCACCCCAGCACGGCTGATGGTGATCGGCGTCGGCGGCGGTGGTGGAAACGCCGTTGACCGCATGTTCAACTCCCGCATCGGCGGAGTGGAACTTGTGGCAGTGAACACCGATGTGCAGGTACTTGAGGTCGTGCAGGCCCACCGCTCGGTTCAGATCGGAAGAAAACTGACGAGCGGACTCGGCGCGGGCGGTAACCCAGAGATCGGACGACTTGCCGCCGAGGAAAGCCAGGAAGAGATCACTGACTTATTAAACGACGTTGACATGGCGTTCATCACCTGCGGCATGGGTGGAGGGACGGGGACCGGTGCCGCTCCGGTGATCGCGGCGCTCGCCAAGGAAGCGGGAATCCTCACCACAGGCATCGTCACCCGGCCGTTTTCATTCGAGGGATTGGCGCGCGCAGAAAAGGCGGAAGCAGGGATTGCCCGACTTTCGCAAGAGGTCGACGCACTGATCACAATCGCCAATGATAAGCTGTTAAAGGTCGCTCCGAACGACATGCCGATCACGCGTGCCTTCGAGATGGCCGATGAGATTTTACGTCAGGGGGTGGAAGGCATTTCCGATCTTATTACCATCCCCGGTATGATCAACCTCGATTTTGCCGACATCGAGAGCGTGATCCGCGGTGCGGGCACGGCGATGATGGGAATCGGCGAAGGCGAGGGTGAAGGAAAGACAAAGGAAGCAGCGCGCAATGCCATCTCATCCCCGCTTCTCGATGGCTCGATCAAGGGCGCCCGCAAAGTGATCATGAACATCACCGGCGGAAGCGATCTCACCCTTGAGGAAGTCACCGACGCTGCGTCGTTGATCCGTGAAGCGGTATCCGATCGCGCTGATATCATCTTTGGAACAGCAATTCGTGACGGGATGGAGCGCGTACGCCTGACTGTCATTGCCACAGGATTTGCCATGTCTCACACGGGAGAAGACGAAGAAGGAACCCCGTTGGGAAACGAGACGATGCTTGCCAAGCTACAGCACGAAAGCCCGATCGGGGCTGATGACTTCGACATTCCCACCTTCCTACGCAGAAGTCGCAAGACGCGCGACGACAGATCTCGCCCGTGGGGCGATAATTAGCGATACTGAGCCGGCACGTATGCCAGAGGTGGGAGTCGAACCCACACGACCCAAGGGCCACGGGATTTTGAGTCCCGCGCGTCTGCCAATTCCGCCACTCTGGCGTGTTTGGTGACGATTCTAGCCTATGGATGTACCCTCGTCAACAGACACCGCCAGACGCTAGTCCCATGTCACCTGCGGGCAATATCCTTTCGTCGCTTCTATCTCCTCACCGTATGATGAACATTCCCGCAGCCATGGGTTCAAGACCGGCCTGAATTCCGCGCCGCCGTGTTCAGGGTTTCCTTCAAGCCCAGGGAACCCATATCAATTCCGAATCGAAGTCCCGCACCAGGTCGGCAGGAGAATGCAATCTCTTATGCCGGCGCGGGGATGTCCATGATGTGATCGGCCCACAAGGATTCGATATCGTAGAACTCGCGGGCTTCTTTTGTAAAGACATGTACAACGATATCGCCGTAATCGAGCACCACCCAACGCCGCTCCGCAAGTCCCTCCCGATGGAACGCCTTGCGGGGGAGCTTGGCCATCAACTCGGAGACGATCGCCTTTACATGTATCGAGTTTTCACCGTCAGCGATGACGAAATACTCGGTGGGAATGAGCGCCTCTCGCAGATCGATTATCACGCTACGCCCACCCTTTTTTTCGCTGATAAGGTCGATGATTTTCTCTAGAAGCCCGGTGTCGTTATTGATTGACATCGAATCCTTTCCCTGCAATCAACATTAGATCGGTGCCATCCGGGACACTTGGCGCAAGGGCAGTGTAGTGAGTCGCCAATTCGTCCGGAGTGACGATGGCGGAGATAATACCGGCGGGGAGCGCCGACTGAAGCATCTGACCCTTTGCCTTATCTGTCAATACCACGATGTAGGTTTCATCGTAATCGAACGATTCCGCGTTCGCCACCTTGGTGACCGAGAAATTACGATCACGCAGATAATCGGACGTACGGCTTGCCAGGAGGCGGACGCCGTTTCCATTGAACACCGCCACACTGACCTCGCCCGGAGTAAGGAGGTCGATCCCTTTGATTAGGTGTGCAACCATCTGTTCTGTCTCCACCACCTGAGGCTCCAGGTAGCTGATCTCATCGATCGTCACGGGGATGCCGGGAATCGTCGCCATCTGTAAGCGCCCCATATCCAGCCCCTGTACGATCTTTGCCAGATCGTACATATCGATCAGAGACAGATTTGTGTGAAGGTAGGGATTGATCGTACGCACCATCTTGCGGATGGAGTCATAGTTATTGTTTTGAAACCCTTTCTCCAAGATGGCACTGATGAGCTTCTGTTGGCGATCGATCCGCCCCAGATCGCCTGTTTCGCCGCGGTAACGGATGTATTCCAACGCGGTCTTGCCGTCGAAGGTCTGCGTTCCAGGCTGAATGTCAATGTGCAACGGAGGATCGGCGCGTTCATCATCGTACTTCATCGGCTGATCGACGGTCAGTGTCACCCCGCCGAATTGATCGATCAGGCGCTCGAAGCCGGCGTAGTCAAGGGTAATGTAGAATGGCACGTCTATCCCCAAGAGGTCGGAGACCGCTTGGCGCGCCTCGTTCGTCCCTCCCTTGGCATAGGCGGCATTCAGCTTGTGAAACTCGCCATCATCGAGTTTCACTCGCAAGTCACGGGGAATGGAGATCAAAGAGACATCCTGCCCCGATGCCAGGCTGAGAAGCATCATCGTATCACTACGGCTTGTCTGTCCGACCTTGTCCAGACCGAGGACCACGATATTGGTACGTTCTCCCTGAGCGACCAGACGTCCGACATGCCGCTGTGTAATGAAATACCAGCCAACCACTATAACAATGACCGCCAGCAGCACCCCTAGTGCGATCAGGAACTGTTTACGCATCGTTTTCCCCCTCATGATCAACCCTTAAGCTCGACGCTATCACAAGAAACGGGCAATGTCAACTGTTACGGCCTGAAGTTGTTGATTCCGGTGCTGGGCGGTGTATCCTTGCCATGTATGAACGAGCAGAGTCATGATCCATATGTTCGCCTGGCGATTGCCGCGATACGTGCCTACACACAAGATAGGGAGCGCATTGTACCTCCTGCGTCGATCCCTGAGGAGATGCACGGACGAGCGGGCGTGTTTGTATCGCTGAAGAAGGAGGGCCTCTTGCGGGGTTGCATCGGCACTTTTCTCCCCACAGAAATGGATATTGCACATGAGATCATCGCCAACGCAATCAAGGCAGCGACGCAAGACCCTCGATTCACGGCGGTAACGCCGGATGAGCTCTCCCTGATAGAGGTCAGCGTTGACGTTCTCGGTGAGCCGGAGCCGTGCACCCCCGCGGATCTCGATCCGAAACGCTACGGCGTGATCGTTCGCAGGGGGTGGCGTCGTGGGCTTCTCCTCCCTGATCTTCCCGGTGTGGATACAGTGGAAGAGCAGCTTCGTATCGCACGCCTCAAGGCAGGAATCATGGGAACCGAACCGATAGAGATAGATCGATTCACTGTGGAACGCCACGATGCGACTGGTCACGACATGGAGCGGCACTCCTGATATGTACGAAGATTCATCCCGTCCCCGCATCGCCCTGATCACATTTGGATGTCGAGTAAATCAATACGAGACACAAATGATGCGCGAGAGACTCTCGCCCGATTTTGATGTAGCCCCCATCACGGCGGGCAGCAGCACGGCAGCGAGTGCCGAGGCGGATGCGTACGTCATCAACGCATGCACCGTTACCGCGCTTGCCGAGCGCAAGGCACGCCAGGCGATACGGCGACTGCGTCGACAATTCCCGCGTGCCAAGATTATCGTCATTGGTTGCGTCGGAGATGCGGTTGTCCAGGGATTATCCGCGCTGGATGGGATCGACCTTGTCGCCACAAACGCATGGAAGACGCGGATAGACGAGGTCGTCGCGCGCGCCCTCGCCGACGAACGCGGCATTCTTCCTATTACTCACTCGCAAGCAATGAAACTGGAGCACATTTCTTGTCAGGCGGGTCGCATACGCGCCTTCCTCAAGATACAAGACGGCTGCGACCGCGCCTGCACCTTTTGCCGCACGACGCAGGTGCGCGGGCCGTCGCGTAGTAAGCCGATTGATGCGATCGTCGATGAGGCGATCGATCTTGTCGAAAACGGCTATCCTGAGCTCGTTCTCACCGGGATCAACCTCGCTCAGTTTGCTTCCGAAGTGGGGACACTGGCCACGCTGACACGCGAGCTGTTGCGCATCGATCGCCTACGTCGGCTGCGGCTGGCGTCGATCGACCCATACGGAATCGCCGATGAATTGATCGAAGTGTTTGCATCTGATCCACGCGCTTGCCCCCACTTTCACATCCCGCTGCAAAGCGGCGACGATGAGATCCTTCGCCGCATGGCTCGTGGCTATACGCGCGCATCGTTTCTTTCACGTGTCGAGCAAGTGCGGCGTGCTATCCCCACTTCGACGTTCGGCGCCGACATCATCGTCGGCTTTCCCGGAGAAGACGATGGGGCGTTCGCCAGGACACTGGACACGATCGAACAAGTAAGATTTGCGAATCTCCATGTCTTTCGTTACTCTCCGCGTGCCGGGACACAGGCCGCAATTGCCCCTGACCAGGTGCCAGAGGTGGTGAAACGCAAACGATCAGAACAGGTTGCGGACAGATTTCGTGCGATACAGCAAGATCTCTTCGCCGCGTATGTAGGGGAATCGGTGGACATCCTTCTGGAAGAACCGATCGACGGAGGATGGCGTGGCTACACACGCGGCTACATCGATACGCACGTACAGACTGCTGCGACCTACTATCCCGGAGATGAGGTTGCAGTGACGATAATGGACGCCAGCGGCGGCCGTCTACAAGGGGTGACAGAGCATAGAACAGGCGAGTGCAGAGATTAGACTGCGTGACAATGCGGAGTCAACCGCGCTTCTCGGCGAGTACAATCGCAATCTAAAGGAGATTGAAAAGGCATTCCCTGCGCGGATAATCGCGCGGGGGGAGACGGTACATATCGAAGGAACACCGGAACAGGTTGAACAGGTTCGGTCGCTGTTTGAGAGTCTGTTGGACATTATCGAGTCCAACCACATCCCCAACCTTGCCGAGGTACGCTACCTGATCTCCCAGATACAGAACGGAAATGGCGTCGAAGGAGCGTTATCGGATGTCGTACGCGTGACCCACTGGGGGGAAGAGATCCGCGCCAAAACCGTCGGGCAGCATCATTACGTCCAACAGATCCGCGAGAACGACATTGTCTTCGCCATCGGCCCGGCGGGAACGGGGAAGACATACCTTGCAGTAGCGATGGCGATCGACTGTCTGAAAAAGGAAAAGGTAAAGCGGATCATCCTCACTCGCCCGGCTGTTGAAGCGGGGGAAGAATTGGGATTCCTCCCCGGCGACATTCAAGCCAAGGTGAGCCCCTACCTACGCCCGCTCTACGATGCGATCTTCGATATGATCCCGGCAAACGAGTTCGAGAAGTTGACCGACCACGGAAGGATTGAGATGGCCCCACTCGCGTTCATGCGTGGCCGTACGTTGAACAACAGCTTTGTCATCCTTGATGAGGCACAGAACACGACCTCCATTCAGATGAAGATGTTCCTCACCCGCCTCGGTTTCAACTCCAAGGCGGTGATCACGGGCGACATTACCCAGATCGATCTCGAGGAGGGAGCATCCGGTCTCGCCACCGTACATTCGATCCTTGACGGAATCAAAGGTATCTCCTTCGTCCATTTGGAGAAATCGGACGTCGTTCGCCACCCACTCGTGGCGCGCATTATCGAAGCCTATGAGCGGGACGAGAACCGCAAACACCGCGAGAAGAAGGAATAGAAGCCCACCAAACCTACGCTGCATAACCTTCACACGTTTGCCACAACTCTGCCGTCGGTCCTTCATCGACAGCCGATACCCTGTCTTCAAACAGATAGAGGAGGTTTTCGATGAAAAGGATCAAATTGACACTGGCAGTCATCCTCATTGTGGGAGTGCTCGCAGCGATACCCGGGAGTGCCCAGTCAACGGGTACGCAGACAAATACGGATTACAATTACAGTCTATCGTTGCTAATCGCGATCAACCAGATGCAGCTCTCATCGGATCAGATGCAGCAGATCCATGACATTCTCGCCGGGATCATCACCCAGGCGAATAAGATCGGTGCCGATAGGGACGCGTTCACGGCCGAGATGTTGACATTCACCGGAAGCTCGGACGACCTGAACGCCCAAGTGACCGAATTCCAAACCAAGATGGAAGAGGCGCGAACCGCGCTGCGGCAGAGTTGGCAAGAGGCAATCGACCAGATCGAGGGAATCCTCACCGTCAAACAGGCAGAGATCCTCCAAAACGGCCTGAGGCCGGTACGTGCCGGGATCTTCGGTGTAGGGCTCCCGCAGCCGAATACTGAGACAAACCAAGGGAATCAGCCGATGCAATCACCAGGAGCCGGCTGGCAATCGCAGCAGCAGGCGGGGCAAGAAGACGGTCAAGGCACCCCTCCGATGGGCATGCAAGAAGGAATGTTCAACAACTTTGGCCTGCGCGGGCGAATCGCACCGCAGATGGGCAATACGGATCAGCAGACGGACCAATGCGTTCCCAACCGGCACTTCAGTCTCATGCACGGTTTTGGTGGCAGGATGTCTATGTCACAGCAGACGGGAGAGCGAGGCATCGCCATGCTCCAACAGATCGTCGACATACTGGAGGCGAAGCTGCAGCAGTAGCACCGGGCTCGATTCGAGTCATCGACCCACCGCGCCCCCAAGCGGTGGGTCGCTCCTTTTGTGGTCACATTTCTCCCAGACCACTCTGTCAGATCATATCACTCTTTCCGGGTCTAGGCGGTCATCAGTCCTTGCCTCTGTCCTCTCCTCCTAACATCATATTGGCCGAAGGAGGAGACAATGCTGGTATTCCTTAGTCTGTTGTTCGTATGGTTCGCCCTTGCTCGCAACATGGAACCCGCTGTGATAGGCATCGGAATCGCTAGCGCGGCCGGCGCAACATTCGTGCAGCACCTCCTCTTTCCCCGCATCCACCTTCCTACGGTCCCGCTCCTGATCATGCGCCTTCCGCAACTCGCTGCGTTCGCGTTTGTCCTCCTACTACGTTTCGTCGCATCCACCGTGTACACCTCGTTTCTTATCCTGTACCGCCGTGCAGAGGGAAGGATCGTGGCACTCCCTGTTCAGATCGAGGATCAGTTCGGACGATTTGTCCTCCTGAATTCGATTACTCTCACTCCGTCGACGATCTCCCTCCTTCTCGAAGGGAATACCATCTACGTCCACTGGCTGCGCGCCGCCGGACACAAGGGAGATTGGCAGACAATCAAGGAATCGCTCGAACAGCGACTTATCGCAATATTCCCGAAGAAGGTGGATAATGAGCATCGTTGAAGCGCTACTCATCTTGTCGTTTGTCACGGTACTTTGGCGCCTTGTTCGCGGCCCGACCGCATGGGACCGCATTCTCGCCTATAACAGTGCCAGCAATCGCATATTCGTTCTTCTCGCCACTATCTCCGTTCTCACAGAGCGCGAAGGCTATCTCAACGCAACGATCGTCTATGCCGCATTGAGCTTCCTCGGTGTCGTTATTCTCGCGCGTTTTGCAGAGCGAGGCGGGGGAAACCGATGATTTCTGACATCATCATCGGAATCGGCATGTTGTTTGTCGTCATCGGGACGCTGGGCATTCTGCGCTTCTCCGACATCTACTCACGCCTACAGGCGAGCGGGGTATCGGACAACGCGGGATTGAGCCTTGTACTCATCGGTCTCATCGTGCGCGGAGGGATCAATCGGGAGGACATTGCGCTATTCTTCTTGCTCCTTCTTCTCCTCGTGACAAATCCGATCGTCACCCACTCGATCGCCAAGAGCGCGTTCATCCAGCGTCACCGCGCAGGAGACAAGCAATGACATCCACTGCTCTCCTTCTCCTCTTGCCGCC
Organism: uncultured Thermotogae bacterium; assembly: GCA_964494835.1. Taxonomy (GTDB): domain Bacteria; phylum Bipolaricaulota; class Bipolaricaulia; order UBA7950; family UBA9294; genus M55B144. The sequence goes on along the minus strand of CAZBSW010000044.1, from coordinate 1,477 downwards.
TGTCGCCATCTTTGCCTTGGCAAGCCGCCGTCGACTCACAGCCGTGATATCGATGGGCCTCTTGAGCCTCATCCTTGCCGCCGTGTATCTCCTCGCCCGTGCACCGGATGTAGCAGTCACCGAGGCGGCGATCGGGGCGGCATTGGTGACACTCATCTACCTTCTTGCGATCAGGAGAACCGGCCGATTGACCGTGATATGCAACGAGGTTCCACAATTGCTTTCCCGTGAGGGAAGGCGCTTCGCCGGCCTCGAATATGAGATCCTCGCTCTGTTTGCACATGATCTCGGCCTCGATCTTGTAATCAGTATCCTTCCGCGCCGCGAGCTACGGTCGACCTTACGGCGCGGGGAAGCGGAGATCGCTGCCGGGGGGATCATCCAAGATGAGCAAGATAACGACGTGCTCGCAACCAATGGATTCCTCCCCACCGCGGTTTTCCGCGTCGCCAAGGAAGGGCACCTGTCCGATACTCCCAGGGAGAGTGCGGATTATCTATCCGACACATTGGAGGAGATCCGCTCCCGCCGACTTACATCGTGTGATCTCGACTTGGCACGCCTCATTCCCGTCTCCCGGCTCGATCTCACGGGGTATGCGGTGCAACGATTGGAAGGGGAAGGGGGTTCATACTCATTCCTCGTCACCGCGGACAGACCCGATCTGCGTGACCGCCTGAACGCCCACATCGCCTCGTTGCGGGAGAGCGGGGAGCTGGAAAGGATGATTGCGAGGTATCTGCAATGAGAAGATCACAGCTTACACAGACGATCGCGGCCCTCACCTTCGTCGTTTGCGCCTGTGCGATCATAATCTTCGGGTTTTCCTATCGGGGCCCGATAGATAGAACTAATCCCTATCTATCGCATACGACAACCGATACCGGCGCAACAAACCTTGTCGCCGGTATCTACCTCAACTACCGTCTCTACGATTCTCTCTTCGAATTGCTCGTCTTCTCGGTCGCCGTTCTCGGCGTCCGCTTCTACCTCGGCACAAAAAAGGAATCGCCAAAAACAACGGCCATCCCGGAATCACAGGCCGTACGCGCCTCCGCCGATCTTCTCTTTTCTCCGATCCTACTAATTGGTATCTATCTCGTCCTGTTCGGTCATCTATCTCCGGGGGGCGGGTTCAGCGGTGGAGCGGTCGCCGGCACCGGCCTCTTACTGTGCGCGGTGGCGCTGGGGGCGGAGACGGTGGCCCGTCGTTTCCACAGCGCCCAGTTGGAATTGCCCGAATGGGGTATTCTCCTTGTTGTCCTTCTCATCGCTCTCCTCCCCGTCGTTTTCGACCTTCCTCCGTTCACCGATCTGTTGCCACGCGGCGAAGACGGAAACCTCCTGAGTGGAGGAACGATCATAGTCTATAACGTCCTCATCGGTGCTAAGGTGTTCATCGGTACATGGGTGATGATCAACACGTTCATACGACACCGGGGTGAGATCTGATGGAAGTGATAAACGGGGTAACGAT
>CAZBSW010000043.1:0-10259 GCA_964494835.1 uncultured Thermotogae bacterium | reverse complement strand
TGGTTGCATTGGTGAACGACAACGGCATATTCAACACGGAAACGCTCACCAAGATCGAGCAAATGCAGTCCGAATTTGCCGCAGTGACCGGTGTCGATGAAGTGACTGGCCCACTCAACGCACAAGTGATCACGGGCACAGAGAACACACTCAACGTCGGGCCGGCAGCGCCCAAGGAGGCGGTGCCGCGGACCCAAGATGAGATGGACGCCTATCGCAAGCGTGCCATGGCGAGCAGTACAGTGCGGGACTACATAATCTCTTCCGACGGCAAAGCAACGGTGATTTCGATCAAGCTCAAAGTCGGCGCGGACGAGACAACAGCGACAAAGCAGATCGTGGCGATCGTGGATAAATACAATTCCGCACCGGACAAAATCTACATCGCCGGCATGCCCTACATGACCCTTGTCATGACCCAGTGGATGGGCAAGGATCTACGCATACTGCTTCCGCTTGTCATAGCGGTGATCGTCATCATCCTTTACATCAGCTTCTGGAGCATACGCGGAGTGCTGCTCCCACTCCTGGTGGTAAGCCTGTCCGCGGTGTGGACCTTGGGTCTGATGGCAATGTTCAATGTCCCGGTCACGATCATCTCCTTCATCCTTCCCGTGATCTTGGTGGCGATCGGCATCGCCTATTGCATTCACGTCCTGAACAAATACTACGAAGAGATCGGGCAAGGTGTCGACCGGCGCACCGCCGTAATCGAGACAGGCGTCCACATGGCCTCGCCAGTCGCAATGGCCGGGATGACGACGGTCGCCGGATTCATGTCCCTCCTGAACTCGTTCCTCATCCCGCAACGCCAATTCGGCGTCTTCACCGGACTCGGGGTACTTGCAGCGATGATCCTCGCCCTCGTGATGATCCCGGCCCTGCTTGCTCTGCTTCAATCTCCGCGAAAGAACGTGCACAGCGGCAGAAACGGGATCATGGCACGCGTTCTCGCCGGATTCGGGCATGCGATCATCCGCTATCGTTGGCCTGTGATCATTGTGTCCGTTGCTCTGTTCGGCATATTCATCGCCAGCCTCCCCGTGCTACGAATCGAGACCTCGGAGAAGGCGTTTCTTGGGAAGGACAGCATTGTTGTACAGGGAATAGATGTGATGGACCGTCATTTCTCCGGGAGCGAGCAGGTGATGATCGAGATCGATACACACAAACGCGACGGTCTGAAAGACCCATCCGTTCTGAAAGAGATCATCGCCCTGGAAGAATTCCTCAAAGAAAAAGGCGTTAACAAGACGATATCCATCGCAGATATGGTGCGTGAGATGAATCAGAAATTCCATGCCGACGATCCGGCGTACTACGTGATCCCTGACGACCGCAAGCTCGTATCGCAACTGCTGCTTTTGTTCACATTCCAGGGGGGAGATCTCGGAACCATGGCCTTGGGCGACTTCTCGGCCGGCGAAGTGATGGGCTTGTACTCCTCAAGTGGGAGTTCACAACAGGTGCAACTGACGCACGACGTGCAGCAGTACCTCAACACCCACTTCATCGGAACGACGAATGCGGAGATGGTCGGGTCGACACGCGTAGCGGCGAGCATGTTCCAGAAGATCGCCATGAGTCAGATCACAAGTCTGGGGACATCCATGTTGGCCTCCGGCGTGATCGTGGCACTGCTAATGGGATCGATCATCGCCGGTTTGATCAGTCTCATTCCGATCGCGTTTACCGTGGTCATAAACTTCGGTGTTATGGCTTACTCCGGAACCCCGCTCGATATGGCCACGCTGATGGTTTCATCGATCGCGATCGGGATCGGGATCGACTATGCGATCCACTTCCTCTCACGTTTTCGGAGGGAGGTCCAGGCGGGAAGCGACATGGAACAAGCGATGCAGACGACGATTCAGACCACCGGCCACGGGATTGCCTACAACGCCCTCGCCTTGGCATTGGGGTTTGCGGTCTTGCTTTTCTCGTCATTCAAGGGGACGAGCAACTTCGGGTTGCTGATTGCAATGACGATGGTAATCAGCGCGCTATCCGCCTTCACAACCATCCCGGCTATCCTTGTCATTTTCAAACCGAAATTCCTAACAAGAAAGAGGGTGTCGAAGCAGCGCAGATTAGCCGCATCCACGGATTCAAATGAAAAAGAAAAAGGAGACACAACATGAGGGAGAAGAGGTTGTTGATGATGGCTTTGTTCGCGTTCGCCCTGCTCTTGGGCATGGTTTCGGCATCGGCTGCCGCGTTGACCGGAGACGAAATCCTCGCACGTGTGGATCAACAAGAGCAGTTCTTGAGCGAGGGGAGCATGTTCACCACCCTTCAGTTCGACAACGCATACTCGGACGGCACAACGAGCACCAACCGCTTGATCAGCCTGTCCAAGAACGGCGATGATGGCGCCGAGTATTCGCTCATATACTTCGTGGAGCCGGATGACGTCGCCGGCACGATCTTCCTGTCGGTCAAGGCCTCTTCCGAAGGCAATACCCACATGTGGCTCTTCCTCCCCGCACTCGGAGAGGCCAAGGAGCTTGTGGCCGATCAACAGGAACAAAGCTTCGCCGGAAGCACCTTCTCCTACCAGGACGTGGGCAGCCGTGATTTCGAAGGTAAGTACACGGCCGTACTTGCCGGCGAGGAATCGGTCGATGTCGGCGGCGAGTCGTACACCTGCTATGTCCTCAACCTCACCGCCAGGCCGGATTCGAACGCAGAGTATCCGCTCGGCAAGATGTGGATCGAAAAAGAAAACTTCATCATGCTCAAGAGTGAGGATTACGACAGGACCGGAAATCTGGAACGGGCAATGACGATCCTCAAACTGGGTGTATTTGAGGGAAGGGCGGTCGCCGACAAGATGGTATCGACGAACACAGTCGATGGAAGCTCAACCACTATCACCTTTCTCACGCGGACACGCCCGGACGAAGACATCCCTGATTCCGTTTTTGATGCAAATGACCTTGCCGGCTTCGATCCAGCATCGTACGGGCTTAATAGTCAGTAGCAATCCCGCGCCCCGGCTAAGAGGCCGGGGCCATCTTTTGTTGACAATTGCCCCTCTCGGGCTGTGCACAGGTACTTGCACGAAAAAACGCAAGCGGATAGAGTGTGCGCATGGCAAAGGTATCGGTTGTCGTACCGGCGAGAAATGAAGAGGACTTTCTCCCTCATTGTCTCATCGCCTTGAGCCGACAGACACACAAGGAATTCGAGCTTATCGTTGTCGATTCGGCGTCCACCGATCACACGTACCAAGTAGCGCGATCATTCGAAGCTCGTGTGGTGCGACTTGATGAGCCGGGTGTGGGACTCGCGCGGCAGGCGGGATTCGACGTGGCGACCGGAGACATAGTCGTCTCCACCGATGCCGATGCCATTCCATCGCCGGATTGGCTCGAACGCATCGTCACCCCGTTCGACGATCCTCAGGTAGCAGGGGTATTCGGGACAATAGAGCTCACCGGCGGCCGCGTATGGCCGCATATCGCACATACGTTTTTCAAGTGGTTCCAAGCGATCAACATGCTGATCAAGCGTCCGCTCTTCTGCGGTCCAAACTTCGCCGTGAGAAGACGGGCATTCATCGATGTCGGTGGGTTCATGGTCGATGGTGAGTATCCAGACGAGGCCGAGGATATGCGCCTCGCCCAGAAGATAGACAATGCAGGGAAGATCGTCTTTCTGCGCAACCTGAAGATGATCGTCTCCTCGCGTCGGCTGGAAAACGGAGAGGGGCTACGCTATACCGGGCATCACGCCGGTGTCTATCTAAAAGTGTGGTGGCTGAAGCGCCTTCCTATCAGATGAGTTCAGTTTTCAGACAGCAGTTAGATAGAATTGTAGCCGACGCCGGCGAAACGGGCTCTAAGACGAAGCCAATGTGAGGTGTGTTGAAATGCCAGAACAGGTCAAGCGTGAGATGCTCGACCACATGAAGCGGAGCATAGAGGTGTTGAGGAACAGTCTGAGCAAGGTACAGACGGGGAGAGCGAACCCGGCGATGGTAGAAGACGTCGTTGTCGACTACTATGGCGCCGCCACCCCCTTGAAGCAGTTGGCGACGATTGCCGCTCCTGACGCAAATCTGCTTGTCGTCCAACCGTACGATAAGACCCAGATGGGGGCAGTGGAAAAGGCGATTCTATCGGCTGATCTTGGTTTAAATCCGGCAAACGATGGAAAGGTGATCAGGATCAAGATCCCCAAGCTCTCCGAGGAGCGTCGCTCTGAATTGACCAAGATCATAAAGGCAAGAGGTGAAGAGGCAAAGGTCGCCCTGCGCAACATTCGTCGTGACGCAAACGACAAGCTAGAGGAGATGAAAGAGGCCGGCGACCTCTCGGAAGACGATTTCCACCGTTACCGAGACAAGACCGACGAAGCTGTGCGCGATTACTCGAAGAAGGTCGACGACCTGATTGACGAAAAGGGCAAGCAACTGCAGGTCATCTGAGCGGCCTGGTAGAGGTATCGCACCATGGGCGAAATGAAACTCTACGATTTCATCAACCTCTTCCGTCTTCCCAGCTTGTTTGTGATCTGTCTTGCGGCTGGCATGGTCCTCTCAATGGTTGGCAGGTGGGACGCAGTGGGCGGCTTGTCCGCCGGGTTAGCGCTGTTCATCGCCAAGTCATTCTTCCTTTATGAATGGGGAAGATCTCTGCTCGGCGGCGAATCACGAAGCCGGGTGCGGGCGCTCGCATCGCTGGCAAGTGTCGGCCGGCTCCTGTTCCTAGGCGCTTCGTTGTCGTTCGTCTCGCGATTGGGAAATGTTACTCTCTATGCCGCATGTGGCGGGCTCTTGGCCGGACAGTTAAACTTGCACCTTGCGCATCTCGTCTCGAGGAGGGTCCGACGATGGTCGAACATCTAGGGCAGAAGCTAATCGCCCACATCTCGATCGGCGGCTTTTCTTTCAGCTTCGACCTGATCACGATCATCATGAGCTGGGTTGTGATCGCCCTATTGGTGGGCTTTGCCCTGTTCTTGCGACGCAGCCTGCGGCAGGATACGGAAGAGAAGCCGAATCGCGTGCAGGCGGTGCTGGATATCCTGATCGAACTTTTGCAGCGGCAACTGACGTCAAGCTTCGCCTCAGAGCGGCTGGCACGGGATCTCTTCCCGTTCATCTCGACCCTCTTCATGTACGTCCTCTTCTCTAACTGGATCTCGATGATCCCGTACTTGGAATCGCCAACAAAGGACCTCAACGTCACGTTCAGCCTCGCCCTCCTCGTGCTCGTCATGTCGCAGGTCCTCGCCGTCCGCATGAAGGGTGGACTGAGATACTTGAAAGGCTTTGTCGAGCCGTACCCATTCATGCTTCCACTCAACATCGTCGGAGAGATCGCCAAGCCGGTCTCACATGCCTTTCGTCTATTCGGAAACATCTTCGGCGGCTCGATCCTCATCGCCGTTGTTTCGGTAAAGTTCGCGCCGGTGGTCGTGCCGGTTGGGCTGAACGTCTACTACGGTCTCTTCTCCGGGGGAGTGCAGGCGTTCGTATTTGCTATGCTGGCTGTCGCGTACATTAACGTGGCGGTAGAGAGTTAATAGGGAGGAGATATGTTGCAACAAGCACAGAGCGTCGTGAGCCAGATTTCGGGAGCGGACATCGCCACGGCAGCGAAATACATCGCCGCTGGGTTTGTGATGGGAATCGGGGCGATCGGCCCCGCAATCGGTGAGGGAAACGTGGCAGCACACGCGCTTGACGGCATGGCGCGCCAACCGGAAATGGAAGGTGCTCTGCTGAGAACGATGGTCCTCGGCCAGGCGATCACCGAGTCAACGGGCATCTACTCCCTGGTCGTCGCTATCGTACTGCTCTTCGTAATGTAGGAGCCGGAAAGTGAGCCTTGAGTGGGGGAAGGTTGTAAAGACGCTCAACTGGACCTTCATCTTCAATCTCATCAACTTCGCGCTTCTCGTCTACCTGTTGAAGCGGCTGTTGTTCAAGCCGGCGCTCGCGTATATTGATCGTCGCCGCGAACAGATCGCGTCAAGGATGGAGGCGGCGCGGGAGAGCGAGGAGAAGGCCGCCGCGCTGGCGACCGAGCGCGAGCAGGTACTTGCCAAGGCGCGTGAACAGGCGCAGTCTACTGTGGAAGACGCGCGTACGCACGCGGAGGAAATCATCACTTCCGCTAAAGATCAAGCCCGATCGGAGGGTGCGCGGATCGCCGCTGAGGCAAGGCGTCAGGCAGAGCAGGAACGCGAAGAGATGAAACAGGATCTGCGCCGTGCCTATGCCGAGATCGCCGTACTCGGCGCATCGCGTGTGTTGAACCGTGAGGTGAAGACGGCCGACCATCAACGATTGCTCGATGAGCTTCTCGCCGAGATCGACGATGAGACGCTGAGGTTGAGACAATGAGGTCGCAAGCGGTTGCCGAGCGCTATGCCGAGGCACTTTACGACCTTGCTGTAGAACAGGATTGCGTGGACAAGATCGAGGCCGATTACGAGAGAACGCTGCAGGATATCGAAGGGATGCCCGACGTATTCCGCTTTCTGACACATCCGCTCGTTCCGCGCGATAGGAAGATGGCGTTCCTGGAGGAAGCGTTTCCCGATATCGCCACCTACCTGCACAACCTGTTCTCGCTCCTGGTGCACAACCATCGCGAGGGGTACCTGGACATGATCTACAAACGATTCGTGGCGTTGCGCACCGAGAAGGAAGGGATCGTGCAAGTGCAGGTAGTAACAGCGCATGCCCTCTCTCAGGAAGATCGTCAACGCCTGTCAGAGCGCCTGGAGAAGGGGCTCCAACAACGGGTGCGGCTGGAAGAGTCGGTCGATGCGGACCTTCTCGGCGGTGTGCGAATCGAGGTGGATGGAAAGGTCCTCGACGGGACACTGCGGGCCAGGCTCAACAACCTGAAGACCGTGCTCGCGGGACAAGGGGGATAAGAAGTGGCAGCACGTCAAGACGAGATAAGTGCCATCCTGAAGGAACAGATACAAGGGTTTCAGTATGCCCTCGACATGAACGAGGTCGGCGTTGTCGTTGAGGTCGGCGACGGAATCGCCCGCGTGTTCGGGCTGCAGAACGCAATGGCGTCGGAGATCGCCCAGTTTCCGCACGATGTCTACGGACTCATCCTCAACTTGGAAGAGGATAGCGTCGGCATCGCCCTGTTTGGCGAGAGCGATCAGGTGCTTGAGGGAGACGAGGTGCGCCGCACCGGGCGCGTCTTGGAGACCGTCGTCGGCGACGGACTGCTCGGGCGTGTTGTCGACCCGCTCGGACGCCCGCTGGACGGTAAGGGAGATATCCCAACAAGCGACCATCGGAAAGCAGAGATGAAGGCACCAGGCGTCGTGGAACGCCAGCCGGTGGATACGCCACTCCAGACCGGTCTCAAGTCGATAGACGCCCTCACACCAATCGGCCGCGGACAGCGCGAGTTGATCATCGGCGACCGCCGCACCGGAAAGACGGCGATCGCCATCGATACGATCATCAACCAGAAAGAAAACGACATCGCTTGTGTCTATGTTGCGATCGGCCAGAAGACATCGACCGTGGCCCGTATCGTCGATACCCTCGAACGCCACGGTGCGATGAAATCCACGATCGTTGTCGTCGCCGACGCCAATTCCCCTGCACCGATGCAGTACCTCGCTCCCTATGCCGGCTGCGCCATGGCCGAGCACTTCACCTATGACGGCAAAGACGCGTTCATCGTCTATGATGACCTTTCCAAGCATGCCGTCGCATACCGTGAGATGTCACTCCTCCTCCGCCGACCTCCCGGCCGCGAGGCCTATCCAGGCGACATCTTCTACACTCATTCGCGTCTGCTCGAGCGGGCCGTACGCCTGTCCAACGAACACGGCGGCGGTTCGCTCACCGCCTTCCCGATCATCGAGACCAAGGCAGCGGACATCACCGCGTACATCCCGACGAATGTAATATCGATTACCGATGGGCAGATATACCTGGAGAGCGATCTGTTCAATCAGGGATTCCGTCCGGCGATCAACGTGGGCAAGTCGGTGTCGCGTGTCGGAGGCGCGGCACAGACGCGGGCGATGTCCCAGATTGCGGGCGAGCTGCGGCTTGAGCTGTCTCAGTATCGCGAACTGGCGGCATTCGCCGAGTTCTCCTCCGACCTCGATGAGGAATCGAAGGTACAGCTGGCGCGCGGCGACCGATTGATGGAGATCCTGAAGCAGGCCCAGTATCAAACGATGACGGTCGAGGACCAGGTCTTCGCCCTGTATGTGGCGGTGAACAACCATCTCGCAGATATCGATGTGGCCTCGGCGAGGCGGTTCGAAGAAGAATGGATCAGATTCCTCCATACCGACCATGGAGATTTAGTCGCTGACATGCATGACCGCCAGGAATTCACGGATGAGATCAGGGCCAAACTCGAGTCGGCCGTAAGCGAGTTCAAGGAACGGTTTGGAGGATAGGTGGCAGGGAACGTCCGCGGCATCAAGACGCGCATAGGAAACATCGAGAATATCCGCCAGATCACCAAGGCGATGAACGCGATCGCCATGACAAAGGTGACGCGGATGAAGCGTCGTCTCGCCGTTGCACGGCCATACACACACGAGTTGGAGGCGATGCTGGCATCACTGTTGAGTCGCCACGGCGAGATCGCCGCCGCGCACCCGCTCATCGCGGCAAATGGGTCGGATAACATTGGGATCCTCGTCCTCAACTCCGACCGCGGCCTGTGCGGTCGGTTCAAGGGAGAACTGAACCACGAGGCCGAGTCGCTAGCAGACGAGAACCGTCACACGGCACGCCTCATCATCGGCGGAGAGAAGGCGCGCACCTTCTTCGCGCGTCGTAAGGTGAAGACGTTGAAAGAATACGTGCACTTCTACGAAGACCCTACGCCGATGATAGCGCGTGAGATCACGTCCGACCTGATCGCCATGTACGAGCAGGGGCTGTTCGGCCGGCTGCTGATCGTCTACATGCACTTCATCTCCGATCTGGCACAGCGACTCACTGTGGAGGACGTCCTTCCGATCAAGGTCGAACCGCGAGGGGGCGAGATGTTGATCGAACCCGATCCGCAGCGTTTGCTCGACACCATTCTTCCTCTCTACCTTCAGGGGAAGCTGTTCGAGCTGCTGTTGGATACAAAGACAAGCGAAGACGCAATCCGCCGCCAAGCGATGAGCAGCGCCACTGATAATGCCGATGAATTGCTGAAATCTCTTACACGCGCGTACAACAAGGCCAGGCAACAGTCGATCACACGCGAGATATCGGACATCATGGGCGGGGCCGAGGCATTGCGTGCACGTTAAGCTGAACAACCACTAAGGAGAATGCAAATGGCGGAAGAAAGAGCAGTCGGTAAGATCACGGAGATAAAGGGTCCGGTCATCGATGCCCGCTTCGAGAAGTCGAGCCTTCCCCGCGTTAATGATGCGCTTCGCATAGGAAGAGATAGTGAGCGCGACTTGATCCTCGAGGTGGCTCAGCATCTGGGCGATGAAGTGGTGCGGGCAATCGCCATGGATTCGACCGACGGGCTCTCTCGTGGGATGGAAGTGGAGAACACCGGCGAGCCGATCACCGTCCCTGTGGGCCCGGAAACGCTGGGGCGAATGCTCAACATCATCGGCGACCCGATCGACGAGCTTCCGCCACCCGAGACATCCAAACGTTACTCCATTCACAGAAGCGCCCCCTCACTCCTTGAACAGGAGACAGAGAGCGAGGTCTTCGAGACGGGCATCAAGGTCATCGACCTGGTGGCTCCCTTCCCGAAAGGCGGAAAGATCGGGCTGTTTGGCGGTGCCGGTGTGGGAAAGACGGTCCTGATTATGGAACTGATCCGCTCGATCGCCTACGAACACTCCGGATATTCGGTCTTTGCCGGAGTAGGGGAGCGGACTCGTGAGGGAAATGAACTCTACCTGGATATGAAAGAGGCGGGTGTTCTGAAGAACACCGCCCTCGTCTACGGACAGATGAACGAACCGCCCGGCGCCCGTTTCCGCGTTGCCCTCACCGGCGTAACCGAGGCCGAATACTTCCGTGATGAAGAAGGAAAGGACATCCTCCTATTTGTGGACAACATCTTTCGCTTCGCCCAGGCGGGGAGTGAGGTCTCGGCGCTCCTCGGCCGCATGCCGTCGGAGGTGGGCTATCAACCGACGCTTGCCACCGAGATGGGCGAGTTGCAGGAACGAATTACATCAACGAAGAAAGGCTCGATCACATCAGTACAAGCGATCTACGTTCCCGCCGACGACCTCACCGATCCCGCACCGGCAACCGTATTTTCTCACCTCGATGC
>CAZBSW010000042.1:0-10285 GCA_964494835.1 uncultured Thermotogae bacterium | reverse complement strand
AGGTGTGGCCGCTCTCCCGCTGATTGGCGATGCGCTTGGCGGCGGCACTATCGTAGTTACACTGGGAACGACAAATGCCGTCGTCGCTGAGGAACTGTTGGGGAAACCGATCGATCGTGGTGCGTTTGCCGCCGGATTTATCGATGATCGTTTCAACGTAAACGCTCGCTTGGGTGAAGAGGGAGAGATTGTCATCCGGGAGGGAAGGTGGATCGACATCGAACCGGAGGAATTGCTGAACTCGCTCTCGGCCGGAGACGTTATTATCAAGGGCGGAAACGCAATTGACCCCTGGGGATCGGTCGGAGTTCTCATGGGTTCACGCACCGGCGGAACGGTCGGCCGCTACCATGCCACCGCCCTGGCGCGAGGCGTGGAGATTGTCATCCCGATCAGCCTACAAAAGACAATACACACTGCAATAGACGACCTGGCACGTGAGATGGGGAGCGCCAAGATCGATCTTTGCATGGGACTGCCATGCGGGATGCATCCCCTCGCCGGCAGGGTGGTGACCGAGATCGATGCGCTGGAGGCGCTGTTCCCAGTCGAGGTTAGGCAGATCGCTAACGGTGGCGTGGGGCGCGGAGAAGGAAGCGTCTCCCTCCTCATAACAGGAGACGGAGAGTCCGTACGTGCAGCGTTCGATCTCGTCAGTGAGATATCGGCCTCTGCGACCGAGACCGTTCTGGAAGGGAGCGCATGATCGATTCGTTCCGCACTTTGAAAGATCAGTCCACTGCACAGATCAAGCGTAAGAAGTCACGGTTCATCGCTTTGTGTTATCCCGTTTCTTCGCTGGAAACGGTGGAAAAGACGCTCGCCGCGGCACGGCGTTCATATCACGATGCGACGCATCGTTGTTATGCCTATCGCCTGCTCACGGATGATGGAGCGCTCGCGCACGCCGATGATGCTGGCGAGCCGGCAGGATCGGCCGGTGGACCGATCCTGCAGCAGGTGGAGAAAGAAGACCTATATAACACGTTGGTCGTTGTCGCTCGTTACTTCGGGGGGATAAAGCTGGGCTTCGGTGGGCTAATCCGCGCCTACTCCGACGCCGCGGCTGCGGGGATAGCGGCGGCTACACTCGTCGAAAAGAAGTGCGAGATCAGGCTTGCCCTCAGCTTTCCACCCGAGATCGGCTCACGCGTAATGGGTCTCATTCACCGCCATCCAGCGCGAATTGACGACGTAAGATACGAGGACGAAGCACACGTCCTGCTCTCTCTTCCCCCGAGCAAGGTTGAGTACTTCACACGCGAATTGCAGGAAGTGAGCGGAGCTCGCGCCCACTGGGAGAAGAGAAGATGATCGATGCGATAACCGGCCGTATAGTGCGGTTGCAGGAGGACCATATCGTAATCGAAGCCGCGGGTATCGCCTACCGCGTCTTCTGCCCAACAACGGCGCTTGCCACTTACCACCGGGGGGAAGAGGGCATAATCTATACACATCTTGCGGTACGTGACGACGCCATTTCTTTGTTCGGCTTTCCGTCTCTCGAGGAGAGAGAGATCTTCCGCCGCCTCCTTCCGATAAGCCAGGTTGGACCTAGGCTCGCTCTTCAGATACTGTCGATGTTATCACCGGATGAATTCGTCAGCACCATCGCAACCGGAGACGTGGACAGGCTGACTAAAGTGAAGGGAATTGGAAGGAAGACGGCACAACGCATCCTGATCGAGCTGAGGGACAAGCTCACGCCCGATCTCGGTGCGCCGCCGTCGCTCCCGTTGTCTCCCAAAGAGGAGACGGCCCTGCGTGCTCTCACCGGGAAATCACTTGGCTTCTCCGCCTCCGAGGCAAGGCGCGCGATTGAGCGATTGCGAAATGAAGATCTGCCTCTCGCCGAACTCGTCCGGCGGGCGATTGAGATCATCGGTTCTTCATGACACGCATCCTGGGGATAGACTACGGCAGCACCCGCCTCGGACTGGCGATGAGCGACGAGGACGGAATCCTGGCAAGTCCCCTCCCCGTGCGCACTCGAAAGACGCTTGCCGACGATCTCGATTTCATCACCCGGCTTGTCAACAAGAACATGGTAGGCACGATTGTCGTCGGCCTGCCTCTCAACATGAACGGCTCGCATGGCCAGATGGCACAGGCGGTGATGGCTTTCGTCGAACACCTCGGCGAAAAGTGCGATGTCCCGATCGACACGTTCGACGAACGCCTGACGACGAGTGAAGCCGAGCGAGTCCTCGTACAAGCTGATGTTTCCCGCAAGCGGCGGAGACCCCTGCGCGACGGCCTCGCCGCTACCCTTATCCTACAAGGGTATCTGGACACACAGCGATTACGCGTTGAGCACAACGAAAATCACGAAGGGCACAAACGATAACTTTCCATTCCCTTCGAAAGCGTCAATGCCGGGCTGGCAATCTGTTCCGACTTCCTCGAACTTAAGAATGTGAGCCACCAATTTGTCGTTTGATTCATTCATGCTCTTCGTGTCTTTCGCGGTGAGGGAATTCCTCGCCTGGGAGAGAGACTCGCTCCGCGTTGTGTGATCTAGCTTTTCATACGGTGGCCCCGGTACCAGATGACGTAACAGACAACAAGAAGAACTATCCCGCCGGCCGTGTAGAGCGTGATCTTGTGAAGCGAACGCCTGATCAAGTCTTGATTATTCCCGATCACATATCCAACAATGGAGAGAATACTCACCCATATCCCCGCCCCCAATCCGGTAAACGTGACAAACCGGGGGATGGACATGCGCGCCAGCCCGGCCGGAAGAGAGATGTACTGACGCAGTCCCGGAATGAGCCTGCCGACGAATGTCGTTATCTCGCCATGACGGCGGAATGCGTACTCCGCCCGGTTGTAGGAGCGCACACTTAGCCCGACATATCGCCCGAAACGCAGGACCAGCGGACGCCCCAAGCGAAACGATATCCAGTAGTTGAACAGGGCGCCGAGGAGCGAGCCGACGATTCCCAAAACAACAACGATCCACAGCTCCATCTCCCCTTGGCTCGCAAGATACCCGGCAGGTGGAAGGACAAGCTCGCTCGGAAACGGGAAGAACGAACTCTCGAGAAACATTGCGGCGACAATCCCAACGTAGCCGATCTTGGCGATAAACGCGACAATCGCGGTCACGAGTGCGCCCATTTCACCGCTCCCTTCGCGTTATCGCGGAAAGAATCCTTACCTGTAGGCGATAGACGAAATCAGAGGCCAGATCGACCCTGACGCGAACACGGTGGACAAGGGCGGCGACGAATGTCCCCACCACGAAGCCTACGACAACGTCGAGTGGAAAGTGGACACCGACAAACACCCGGGCAAACGCAATCAAAGCCGCGAGAGTGACCGCCTCCGGCCACAGCACGCTCCCGGAAAAGAGCAGGCTCATCGCCAGGCCGAACGAGAAGCTCGCGTGATCGCTCGGGAACGAGTTGTTCGCCGCATGCAGGACAAGCGGTCGCCCGAGGCCGAGCACGGACGGGATCGCCTGGTAGTGCAAGAGCCCGACGATGCGTGCGGCTGCGATCGAAAGCGCTCCGCCAACGGTGGCACGGACCGCCGCTTTCCTGCCCGTCTCGGCAACGAAGAACCACAGGTAGATGAGGAACCCGGCCAACAGGAAGGGCCCGTAGCGGGCGCAGAAGACCATAATACCATCGAGGAACAGGCTGTGGTGGGAGAGGCGGTTGATCGAGAGGAACAGGCGTTCGTTAAGGCTCACCGCTCGCTACCTGCTTCCCTATTGGTTCTCACCGGATTCTTCGCCCCCATCGTCTATCGTCAGGGAATACATGCCCGTCCCACTCTCGCTGCGAGTCACCACTATACAGATTTCATCGTACTGGTCCGGCGAGACGATAGTCACAGGATTGCCTTCCGCCAGCGGATAGGAAGTGTAGCCCGCGCCTGTTGTTGTCACCACATCGGCACGGAATACGGTCTCATCATCGCCATCGAACGATATCACCATCGCATGCGGCGAGCGCGCTAAAATACGCAGATAGTCGATTCCGTAGGCGTGCGCCACCCGCAGTGGTGACCCGGCAGCGTCGTCCGCATACCAGAGGTCGTACGGAGCGGAATCGTTCACGTTGACTCGATCGATGATCTGTTCGCCGCCTCTCCATTCTCCTTCGTAGGTTGACACAGGCAGCCGCTTGCCGACGGAGACAGTCTCAGACTTATTCTTTTTCTTCCCTCCGGAAGGCGAAAGCAACGGGCTTAACGCTTCTTCATCCGGAAGATTTCCCGCCCCCGCCGCAATAGCGAACTCCTCCCACAGGTCGTCGAACGTGAGTCCGTGATCGCGGAACGCACGGTCGATCGCATAGCGACCTTCGTACGCAGCAGAAGCTTGCAACACGCGCGCAATCGCACTCTCGCCTCCGTGACGATCGCCGATAAACACCCAGAATATACCGGCGTCGTAGGTGCGGTAGAAGAAATCGATCGAATCTGGTGCGTACAGAAAATCGAGGGCATCTTGCAGATAGTCGTTCACATCAGGGAAAACAGCCTCCTGTGCCCACACCGCGAGCGGCTCGACAAACGCCAGATCGCTCATGTCCGCTCCGTTGTCCAACGCAAGTGAATCCTGAATGACATGGAATAGCTCATGTGCCGCCGTGCTCTTGACAAGGCCCGCAAGCGTGCACGGAAGGAGCATCGCGCTCAACGCATCCCGTATCTGATTCTCCGGGGCGATCGTGATCACGGCGACAAGGCCTTCCGCACCGGCATCCACTATGTACTCAGTTCCAAGCTCACCGCTGTCGCCCGACGCGATATCCGCCTCAACCCGCTCGAATGGGATAGAGAATGCATACTGCTCGACAAGGATGCTGTACGCCTCCTCCAGCGCGTCTCGCACAAGCGATACGTAGTCTACGTCAACCGCGTCTGCTCCGCTACGCGCGTAGTATATGACGAAGTGATCGCTCGTGATCGAATGCGCGTGCTGCGCGGCGGTTGCAACCTGTAGCAGCAAGATGCAGGCGATGAAGACCGTTATCCCCCTACTCATCCGGCAATTCACGCCACCTCCGACAAGCGCCAGTTGCCTCACAATAGCAGCCCACCATCGGCCAAGACAAGTCTACATACGGGAACTGGGACACTGCCTAACCGGCGGGCGTTGATCACTCATGCCAATTCCTTGCCCATTCAGCGCGGGTGGTGCGGTTGGTGCGCGGGCTTCCATCCACACTTAGAGCAACGTCGCAGCCCTTACGCCGGAAGTGTTCCAAGTACCAAGGCCGCGTTTGTCCTACATCCCGATCACGTATTGTGCAAGGATCTTTGCATCGAATGTGTCGACGTCTCCATCGCGATCAACGTCGGCCTGCGTCCGCTGCGTCGGGGTCGGTTCGATTATGCCGAGTGCAATCTGCTGACACACACGCACGTCGGCAACCGTCACTGCGCCGTCTCCGTCGAGATCGCCGGGGCCAAGGAGGACTGTGATCTCACCCGTAGCTGTGGAGGTCAAGCCGTCATTGTCCGTTACTTCGAGCGAGATCGTATACGCGCCGGGGAGCAGGTAGCGATGCGCTGCAGCACGTCCGCCGCATTCGTCCCCGTCTCCGAATCGCCAGACCCAACCATCTATCGTGCCGTCAGAATCGGTGGAATGATCGACAAACTTGACCGTATCCCATACTGTGGGATCATTTGGAGAGTAGACGAAATTCGCCACAGGCTCTGCTTGAGCGACGACGGTGACCGAATCTGCATCGGTGCCTCCGTAGCCATCGCAGACCGTCAGCTCCGCGACGTACTTTCCCGGAAGATCAACGACAAAGGTCGGAGCGACATCCGTTGGTGCAGAGATACATGCGCCACTGCCGCTCGGGCGCGAGGCGATTGCCCACGTGTATGTCAACGGATCGCCTTCGGGATCGGATGAAGCCGAGCCGTTCAGGTGGGCGATCGCGCCGACGAGAAGCGTTTGGTCAATGCCAGCATCCGCTATCGGATCAGTATCGGTCGCCGAGTTACGCACCTTTGGTGTGCCGATGATCGGCAACAGATTCGCGTCGGTACCGGCATGCGCAATCAAGGGATCGTTGTTGCTCCAGTTGTCGGCGATATCACCGGGCGATAATGGATCCACGCGTTCCATCGTAACGTACCTTGGAGAGGCCTCGCCAGCGTACCAGCCGCCCATCGCTTGGTTGACGACGTCGATCACGTGTCCCGTGCAATCGCGGTTATCGTAGAGTATCAACTGGCCGGGAGAGGAGTTGTTCATGCTGATCGTCGTATCCCAGACATCTACAATGCTATTCCCATTTGCGTCATTGACATCATCTTCATGATTGGCGTAGACGAGATAGCCGTGTGCAGGAACGATCCATGTAGTGTGGCCGTCGGCATCGGCAAAGTTGAGACACTCTCCCGTGTCCGCCCCGTAAATCGACCAACTATCGACATCGATCGCAACCCCAGTCGTATTGTACAGTTCTATCCACTCATCACTCGTACTCGCCTCGGTTCCCATCCATGCTATCTCGTTTAGCACTACGTCTCCGGCAGAAGCGGCCATGAGACACGGTGAGGTCGCAATCAATAGCAACAGCGCGGGGAGAGTGATCGCCCATTTGAGGTGAACGGCCATGCGTTGCAAACTGTGGAAGCCCCGATCGCAGCTTCGCTGTCTCCGTACATTCATCAATATCACTTTCAATGATTCCAATCAATTACACGATTTAAGCGTCACTATAACACATTTCACCTATTTGGACAACCTTTCCTCCTCAGCCAGGGTGCGGAATAGTCCACTATGCGCTGTTCCGCATGGTGGTGGCGCCACTTGCCACCCTCGGAATCGGTTAGGTATACTCGCGCAACTCCGTGACGGGGTGGTCACACTTCGATCACGAGAGAGGAGACATGTCATCCATGGCGAACAGGATCGGGATCCGTCGAGAAGATATGTATGCGTGGGAGAGGCGGACTCCGTTGATCCCCCAAGACGCCAAGTCGCTTGTAACCGAGGCTGGCCTCGAGGTGATAGCGCAGTCTTCCGACAAACGCGTGTTCACCGACGCAGATTATCGCCAAGCAGGAATACCGGTAATGAACGAGCTTACCGACTGTCCGGTAATCATCGGAATCAAAGAGATCCCGATCCCCGTGTTGAAGCGACAAGAGACCTATGTATTCTTCTCACACACGATCAAGGGGCAAAGCTATAACATGCCGATGCTCCAACGGATTCTCGACCTCGGTTGCACCTTGATCGACTACGAGAAGATCACCAACGACGCCGGGCATCGACTGATTTTCTTCGGAAACTACGCAGGCCTCGCCGGGATGATCGAGACGCTGTGGGCGCTGGGAGAGCGTCTGGCAAGCGAGGGAATCGATAACCCCTTCTCAAACGTGAGGCGAGCACTTGACTACCCCGATCTCGAAGCGGCAAAGGAAGCACTTCGCTTAGTAGGGGAAGAGATCAAGGCACACGGTCTTCCCTCCGCGATTACGCCGCTTGTTATCGGCTTTGCCGGCTACGGGAACGTCTCACGCGGAGCACAGGAGATCCTCGACATCTTGCCGGTACGGGAGATTACACCGCATGAGTTGCTGTCGTTGCCCACAGACGGTGTCGACGCAGCAAACGTTGTTCTCAAGGTGGTATTTAGAGAACAGGACATAGTAGAACCGCTTGAGACGGCACACATGTTCGACCTGCAGGACTACTATACTTACCCCGAGCAATATCGCGGCGTCTTCGATCGCTACCTTCCCCATCTTGACGTGTTGGTGAACTGCGTCTACTGGGAGCCTCGCTATCCGCGCCTGGCTAGCAAGGCCGATATCCGAGCGTTGACCGAATCGGGGCAGATGCGCCTAAAGGTGATCGGCGACATCACGTGCGACGTCGAGGGCGCGATCGAGTGCACGGTGAAGGCGACCGAGCCCGACAACCCTGTTTTTGTCTACAATCCCGCCACCGGCCAAGTGATCGACGGCGTGGAAGGTTTCGGACCGGTGATCATGGCGGTGGAGATCCTGCCGAGCGAGCTTCCGCGGGAGTCATCCACGTATTTCAGCGGTGTACTGAAGGAATATCTGCCGGCGATTGCGACAGCCGACTATACAAGTGACTTTGAACACCTCAATCTCCCTCGCGAGATCAAGCGGGCCGTGATTGCGCATCGCGGCAGGTTGACCTCCGGCTTTCGCTATATCGAACAGTACCTATGAACTTGGGCGCATGCCCAGAAGGAGCGTAATGTGAAGAAAGTACTCGTTCTCGGTGCGGGCCTCGTCTCAGGGCCGTTGGTTCGTCATCTCCTTTCCCATGACGACCTCGAAGTGACGGTGGCGAGCCGCACCGTCGAGAAGGCACAGCGGGCGATCGCAGGGGCACACAATGGAATCGCCAAACACGTCGATGTGAACGACGAGGCGTCACTCGAGTCACTCATTGCAGCAGCGGATCTGTCGATCAGCCTTCTTCCCTACGTACATCATCCGATCGTGGCCCGCTTGTGCGTCAAGCACAAAAAGCAGATGGTGACCACCTCCTACGTCAAGGATGCGATGAAGGCACTCGATGGAGATGCAAAGAAAGCGGGCGTAATCCTGATGAACGAGATCGGCGTCGATCCAGGAATCGACCACATGTCGGCGATGCGCGTGATCGACCATATCCGGGAGAACGGCGGCGAACTCGTGGGATTCTCCTCCTACTGCGGCGGCCTCCCCGCCCCGGACGCGAACGACAACCCGTATGGATACAAGTTCTCATGGAGCCCCCGCGGCGTAATCCTCGCCGGCAAGAACCCGGCTCGCTATATGAAGGAAGGCAAGATCGTCGATATCCCAGGCGAGGAGTTGTTCGCCAACCATTGGCCGGTGGAGATCGCGGGACTCGGCACCCTGGAAGGATATCCGAACCGTGACAGCACACCCTACATCGACACGTATGGGATCAACGGGGTGACGAGCATGTTCCGGGGCACGCTCCGCTACCCCGGCTGGAGCGACACCATGAAGAAGATCGCCGAACTCGGATTCCTCGACGAGACCGATCGTGATGATCTTGCCGGCCTGACGCTCGGTCAATTCACCGCAAAACTGATCGATAGCGACAAGCACGGGGCCGGTATCAGAGATGCCGTCGCCTCGTTTCTTCATATCAATGCCGATTCTCGCGTGATTTCCAACCTGGAGTGGCTCGGCCTGGTCGGAGACGATCCGCTTCCCGCCGGAGCCACGTCGCCGCTCGATATCCTGGCAGCACGAATGCTGGAGAAGATGCGGTATGTTCCTGGCGAAAGGGATATGCTCGTGATGCAGCACGAATTCGTCGCCCAGTACTCAGATCGGACCGAGCGAACGACCGCGGCGATGATCGACTACGGCATCCCCCATGGAGACACTTCGATGTCACGTACGGTCGGTCTGCCAGCAGCAATCGCCGCCCGCCTCATACTGGAAGGGAAAATCAACCTCACCGGCGTCCAGGTTCCGGTGGTTCCGCAGATCTACGTGCCTGTATTGGACGAGCTTGAGAAGATGGGAATCAGATTCGTGGAAAAGACAGAGGTGATGAAACTCTGAGCGGACCATTAACCGGCAACCTCCTTGGAGCAAGCACGTGGGGGTACTTCTTCAACAGGGATCCCGCGCAATGGCCGTCGATTCCGGAGGCAGTGAGAGCTATTATCTCATGTAGCCTCGGCATTGAGCTGTGGACCACGCGCGCGTTCACTGACCCGTGGATCGATTCCGCCCTCGCAGAGAAGATCAAGAACGCCTGCGGCCCCGCTCAGTTTGTCTCAGTGCACACACACCCGCTGCACTGGCAATGGGACCCGCGAGGATTGCACGATGAGATCGACCTCTGTCACCTGATCGGGGCGCAGATGCTCGTTCTCCATCCCGGTAGCCTGGCGCTCGATCCCCCTTCACCGCATCCCGATATTCCTGGGATCGCCCGTCTCGCAGATTATGCCAGGGATAACGGTGTGCGGCTCGCACTGGAGAACATCCCCGACTCAATGTGGGCACTTGACTTCATCCTTGACGCCATCGGAGACGACCCCAACAAGACCAACCTCGGGATCTGCATCGATATAGGCCATGCCCACATCTCGCAAGATGCAGGCAGAGAACCGATCAAAAACTACCTCGAACGGTTCCGTGGACAACTCGTTCATCTTCACTTGCATGATAACGAAGGGATGAGCGATGACCACCTATCGCCGGGGGAAGGGACCATCGATTGGCAAGACGTGTCTCGTACTCTCGCCGATATCGCCTATCGCGGGACAGCCGTTCTGGAGCTAAGGACAGG
>CAZBSW010000041.1:0-10549 GCA_964494835.1 uncultured Thermotogae bacterium | reverse complement strand
CTGTCTACCATGTCGTACTCATGGGGCGCTCTCCTCATCTCGGACCGTTCGCCAAACCGCGGCACAGTGATCATGCTGCGGTCGCCCAGGCGCTCAAGACACTCGATCTCTGGTCACTGCGGGATCGGCCGTATACCGAGATCAGCGGGGGAGAACGCCGATTGGCATTAATCGCACGCGGGTTGGCGCAAGGAGTGCGGTACCTGTTGATGGATGAACCAGACGCTCATCTCGATCCGTTCCACCAACACGAAGTGTTCAACCGGGTCAGAGAACTCGCGGGAGAAGGCTTCGCGTTCGCTATCAGTTCGCACAATCCGAACAGTGCGCTCACCTACGGCGACTGGGCCTTGCTCCTTTCTCAAGGCAGATCAATTGCGTATGATCGAGCGGCAACGGTCGTCGCGCCGGCGCCGCTCGCCGCGGCCTATGGTCTCGAGTTCGAACTGATCTCAGATGAAAGCGGTCCCCGTGCTGTCCTCCCGGCGCAGGTTAATCGCTTTCAGTCATAGGAGCGCCACTTGCGAAAGATCTTGCCGCTCACACCAATACCGACCCATGCCAAGAGCAAGGTGATAAGAAACCACAATCCGGCCGCTTGCCAATAGGAGAGCGGTTTGAGGAGCCCGAGGTAGTTGACGATTATGCTGTTCCACAGCATCTGAATGATCCAGCTGAAGAAGAAGAACGCCCCTACCCCACCACCGGTTATCAACCCCCGTACTAGCTTCATCCAATCATCCCCCTTAGACGAGAATGCCCCAATTGTAGCGATTGCCGCCCGAGAAATGAACAGGGGCGCCAACCCTCCGTCACGGTGCGTGGAAAACGACCTCAGCCACTAGATGTCCCAATCGATCCGAGGTACGGGCAGGGATAAGACGCGATCGAGCGTCAGCAAGAGTTCGGGCGGAGCTGAAATCGCATCCGTCCATGCAATGACGGTCGCCGGCTGCACGCCAAGCCACACGCGGGTGAACGCGCCAACAGACGCGGTCATCGTAGGCAGAGACGCGTCCCTCCCCGGTTCTGCCTGCGATATCGTCCCCAGAGTAACTACGTACTCCCCCGCAATTCCATGCCATTCGCTTTCATCGTCAAGAAAATCCACGATCGGGTCTTCAAGGGAGAGATTGAAGCGAACCATCTCGCCGGTGGCAAGATGTGTGTCCGCAAGCGCCCCGGGAAGATCGAGGAGGCGCACCTGCCAATAGGCAGCACTTGTTATGCGATTCTCGTGTTCGGATTTATTGGTGGTTCTTCGTAATTTGAACGGATGGCCAAGTAGATCCTGTAGTTGCACCACCGCTGGTTCGTAGATCTTTACGGAATGAATCTGATCGCCCAGGCTCTTCAGCAGAGCGAGCAGCTCGATGAAGTGTTCCTTTGTGCGATACGACATCCACAACACGATATAGGGGCCGTGCTCAACCTCCTTTGCGGAACACCAGAAGTGATGGGACAACTGCCCGCTTTGTTCATCGTTATATCCAAGGCCGAAACCGTTGTCGCTCCACAACATATCAGCCCGTGTCATCTGCGGCGGGACCAGGGAGCAAGCTCCGTGACGTCGCATACGGGAAAGACGGGAGCGGTGCACCCTCTCCCAATCATCCATACCGAGCCGCATCGGAACACGGGGGCGCACATCGATACAAAGATCCGCCGGATCGAAGGTACACCAGCGTTCATAGGCACCGTTCCCGAACCCGAGCTGGTTATAGTATCCCTGGTCGAAGATTCCGAGCAGGGCAACCTTCATTCCGCCCAGCGCTTCGCGTGCCAACGCGTTTGCGACGAGGCGACTTGCAATCCCTTGTTTGCGCGCCACCCGGCTAGTGGTAACACCTACGATGCAAGAGACATCGAGATCATGGGCGAGAAAGCGCATGGAGCCGGTGATGGCGTTCACCATGCACTCGGCTGACCCGTTTACCTCGGCGACCACTGTGCGGGCTGATTCGATCACTGCGGCAAGTGCCTGTTCGTGCTCTTTTTTCTCAAGCCACCCAACCTCACGCCAGATGCGACCGACAGACTCCGCATCGCGGTGGGGGTCGTATTCACGAAACATTATGCCTTCTCCTTGGAGAATTGCTAGCGCATGTAGATGCCGCCGTTGCAGTTGATCGTCTCACCGGTGATGTATCCTGCCTCTGGGGAAGCGAGAAAACCGACGAGAGACGCGATTTCTTCCGGCTCGGCAACACGGCCGGCCGGGATCTTGGCGCGGATTGCATCGCCGCTCTTGGCGAGTGCAGCCGCATTCATGTCGGTGTTCGTGTATCCGGGTGAGATCGCGTTCACCGTGATGTCGGGAGCGAGCTCGAGTGCGAGCGACTTTGTCAATCCTATCAGGCCCGACTTAGCCGCCGCGTAGTGCGCTCCGTGGTTCGATCCGGTCATCGCTCGCAACGAGCAGATGTTGATGATGCGACCCCACGTACGCCGTCGCAAATGCGGGAGCGCTGCCTTTGCCGTGTATAACGCCGCCGTTAGGTTGACGGAAATCGCACGGTCCCAGTCTTCGATCGACATCTCCTCCAGTGTACGATGTTGAGAGAACCCGGCGTTGTTCACTAGGACACGCACCCCACCGTAGCGGCGTGCCGTTTCCTCGATCAATGCCCGCACTTGTCCATAGTCGGCGACATCGGCCCGAAACGGAAACGCCCGCCCGCCCGCGGCCTCGATCCGCCTCACCAGTTGCATCGCCCGTTCCTCACCGGAGAGATAATTGATGCTCACCCCATAACCGGCGGCAGCGAGTGTTGTGGCGATTGCCGCGCCGATTCCGCGTGCACTGCCGGTAACAACTGCACCCACTTGCTCTGCCAGTCTCTTGTCCTGTTGCATCATGCACCGATCATAGCCACTAATTCACATCACCGAGGTAGCAATCACCGACTGGTTCATGACACGCCAGCTGGCGCAGAGGATCTACAAGCCCTGCTGGATAGAATCGCACCCGTGGCAATTCGTTTAACGATAGCCAGTCGACGCCTGTCTGGTATATGTCCGGCAAACTCCCTATATGCGGTCGGTCGCCATCGTGAAGACGGCAGTGGAACATAAACTCGACCTGATGCGCTTTTCCGTCGCTTTCTGCAAACTCGTGATTGCTACCGATGTACTCGCGCACAAACAGGAGTTCGCCCACTACGACGCGGGCAGCGATCTCTTCACGACATTCGCGTACCAAAGCATCGGCGAGCGTTTCTCCATGACGTTGTCCTCCGCCGGGGAGAAGGTGGAACACACCCAAGGCATCCTCGTTACGTGTCACTAGGAGCTTCTCA
The DNA here is from genome assembly GCA_964494835.1 of uncultured Thermotogae bacterium. GTDB lineage: Bacteria > Bipolaricaulota > Bipolaricaulia > UBA7950 > UBA9294 > M55B144. Next base: position 7,250 of record CAZBSW010000041.1, on the reverse strand, counting down.
TTCGCTATGATGATCGCCTTGACGGAGTTGCGTATCTCATCCATCTTTCCTCGCTTATTCTTGCCCGAACAAGCATAGCTATCTTGAATCGCGGATCGGCCGATTCAACAAACCGCGAATCGTTCCTGTAATCGCTTATCTATGCCTTCGGCTGAATGATACGGTCAACAAGCCCGTAGGCGACCGCCTCTTCCGCGGACATGTAGTAGTCACGATCGGTGTCTTTGGCGATCTTCTTCTCGGTCTTCCCCGTATGTAACGAGAGCATTTTCACGATCTGATCACGCATGCGGAGAAGCTCTTCTGTCTGAAGCTTCACATCCGTCGCCTGCCCTTGAGCGCCGCCGAAGACCTGGTGGATGAGAATACGTGCATTGGGCAGAGCCACTCGCTTCCCGGCTGCCCCGGCGGCGAGGAGGACAGCGGCTATGCTCGCTGCCTGGCCGACGCATATCGTTGATACGTCACAGCTGACATAGCGCATTGTGTCGTATATGGCAAATCCCGCGGTCACTGAGCCACCCGGCGAGTTGATGTACAGCTTGACGTCTTTCGTCGGGTCTTTGGCAGCCAAGAACAGGATTTGCGCAACAACCACGTTTGCCACCTCATCGTCTATAGCATGACGTAGAAATACGATCCTGTCTTCCAATAGCCGCGAGTAGATATCATAGGTCCGCTCGACCTGCCCGCTATGGTCGATAACAAACGGAATTTGTGCGATCATGTCGTCTCCCCTTGCACTTTCAGATTTGCCGCCTGATAGAGGATATCGAATACACGTGCGTTTATCTTCTCCGTGCGGTAACTGTCCCAATGCTCACTCGCCTTCAGCCGCGCGACAAACCTGATCGGATCTTCGCCCGTCTCCTCGGCCTCTGCGCGCGCTATCTCGTCGAGTTCTTCAGCGGAGATCGATATCCCTTCCTGATCGATGATCTTTCCCATTACCAATTCGCGGCGTAGGCGTCGAATCACATCTTCGCGGTATTCGTCTTTCAGCTCATCTTCGCTCTTCCCCCGCTCCTCCAGGTACTTGTCGAATGTCATCGGAGACTGCGGGTGGGCAAGACGTTCCTTAAACTCGCTTAAGTCCTCGTTGGCCATCTCATCAACGAGTTTTTCGGGAAGAGGCGGATCGATCTCTTCCACGAGATGATCAAGAAGAGCGATCTTGATCGCTCGCTCACGCCGGTCAGCCTTGCCCTTGGCAATCTTTTGTTTGACATCTTCCCTGAGCGCCTCGAGAGAGTCGAAGCCTGCGTCCTTGCCGAAGGCATCGTTCAGTTCGGGACGCACAACTTCCTTCACATCGAGGACGGTAAGAGTGACGTGCGTTGGGTCACCCTCTGCTTGGGTAAGTTCAAGCTCGACCGTATCGCCTACCTTGTGGCCGATCACATTGCTGGTGACCTGGTTGTCAGCATCGGCGCGCAGATCCCACTCGTGATCGTCCTCTTTCACATGCACAATGTCACCGCTTTCGATCGTCTCCGTCTCTTTGGAAGCAAGGGTGGCGAATCGATCCCGGATTTCATCGATCGTGCGATCGATCTCCTCATCGGTGATTTCATCGACCGGTTTCACGTCAAGTTCGATTCCGCGGTACTCAGGAAGATCGAACTCGGGAAGAACTGAAAAGCGTGCCTCAAAGACAAAAGGATTGTCCATGTCAAACTCGACACTCTCCACTTCCGGGGTCGTGACCGGACGAAGATTGAGGTCGGAGAGGGCCTTCGGCAGGTGTGCCTCCTCAAGATCCTTTTGCGCTTCTTCTGTAAACAACTCGTGCCCGAACCGCGTGTCGAGATATGCACGCGGCACGTGACCGGGCCGGAAGCCGGGGATGTGCGCCTCTCTACTGTATCGCCTGTATACCGAATCTACCGCGTTCTTAACCGTCGCCGAATCAATAGTCACCTGCACGGTGACATCGGTAGTGGAACGTTCTTTGATCTCACTTTGTATGTGGCTATCTGTCACAAAAACCCTCTCCATGTATTCCTTGGTAATGGCGCGATTATACGAATGGAAGGGTTGTTGAACAAGCCTAGGTCATCAACGCGAGGAGCCAGCGACTTCCGAGAAGCTCGCTCCAGATTCCGTTCATCACCCCGAACAACCCACGCAGGCCACCGAGGTAGATGATGGCGATCAGAATGATGAATCCGTAGCGTTCGAGGGAGATCATCAGGCGCCGCCCTTCTGGCGGAAGGAAATAAGTCAGGATGCGTGAACCATCGAGCGGAGGAATAGGGATCATGTTGAACACAGCCAGGATCACGTTGTACACGACGAACACACCCAACAGATAGAAGATCGCGTGCACGAGGTTCGCAGCGAAGCTCGTGCGCAGAACAAGGAGGGAGTTGGGTACCGCCAACAGCGCGACCCGGCCCACAATCACCGCCACCAGGGCAAGCGCGATGTTCGTCCCCGGCCCGGCAAGGGCCACATAGAACATCCCTTTGAACGGGTTGCGGAAATACCCGGGATTGATCGGAACCGGCTTTGCCCACCCGATAAGGAAGGGTGAATTCATGATAACGAGCGCGATCGGCACGAGGATAGTCCCGATGATATCGACGTGTGCCAGAGGATTGAGCGTCAGACGACCGCGTACCTTCGCCGTAGGGTCGCCGAGTCGGTAGGCGATATAGCCGTGCGCCACCTCATGCAGGACGATCGCCGTGAACAGAGCGACGAGCGATAGGATGATCTCCAAGATCTTTGTAATATTCATTCGTCCTCCAATAACGATGTATCCACGACAAGTGTATCCTCTTGTGTAACGATTACCATCCCCGCTGGTGCTCCTTTCGGCTTGCGTACATGTCTTACCTCTGCCACGATTACCTCAACCCGGCGTTCATTACGTGCTTTGGAATACTGCGCCGCCAACCGCGCCGCCTCCAGCATGACGTTTCGCGGGAACTCCTTGTTGCCATGGCGATGGACTACGACGTGCGATCCCGGTACGCCGCGAGCGTGCATCCACAGATCGTCGGCATGTGCTGCGCGCAACAGTTCGTCGTTCTGTCGGGCATTCTTCCCGACAAGCACCGTATAGCCGTCGATCGAATACGCGCGGGGAGCGGTCGGAGGTGACTGTTTACGCTTTCTTGGAAGCGTATGCAGAAGTGTGCCCGCCTGTTCCGAAACGCCGTTGCCGTTTTCCACCCTTTCCAGCTCCGTCTGCAGGAGATGGACTTCACCTTCTAGGCGGCGTAGCCGCTGCAGGACGAGCGGACGCCCACGCTGCAGGCGCTTTGCCCGTTCGTAGATCGCCTGTGCATTCGCAAGCGCACTCCGCCTCGGATCGAGCGGGATCGTAACACGTTCGCCGGTCGCGGGGTCGTCGAGATCGACTTTGTCAAGCTTCCGCGGAAGCTCATGTTGATAGATCATGAGGAGATCGGCGTGATGCCGCAGCATATTGACGGTCGTCGCTCCATCCAGCCACTCACGCAACCTGACGATCGTCCGTCGCCGCTTCGCGATCTCACGCTCTATGGTAGCGCGTATCTCCTTCTGTATTTCCTCAGTTTCGGTTGCCGTCTCCTCGTCTCTCAGCCTGCGATCCAGAGCCACGGCAAACGATTCACATATCTCACCCGGGGGAACGAGCGGAAAGAATGAGGCGGCATGCGTATTCGGGTTGTATTCGCCAATTGGGTGTTTCACGTAGGAAAGGATGCTTACCAACTCTTCCAATACCGCTCTTGGTAATGAAACGTTGCCATGCGCGCGAGCTCGGGCGAGAAGTGCGTACGCCGTCTCCTTCCCGATGCCGTCGATTACCCGCACCAGGCTCAGCGGCGTCTCGTCTTTCGCCAGTGCGCGTTCGACAACTTCTACACTGATTCGCGCAGGATCGGCCTTATCCTGCCTGGGCAGTGGAACATACGCCTTGCCCGGGTTCACACGTGGGTCGGTTCGGAGCGATGCAAGGACGTGTCCTTCTTGTATTACCACCAGGTTTCCTCGCACGCCGATGAGTTCGGCGATGAGAAAGAGTCGCTTCGTTCCCACGCCTGTTTGTTTTTCCACTTCCAGGGTGGCGGAGCGTTCCCACCCATCTTGTCGAAGAGAGATGATCCTCCCCCCGCGCAGGTGTTTGCGTAAGAGCATCGTGAATGGATTCGGGTGTTGCGGATAGGCAAAATCAACCTCAGTCAGATGAATCGTCGCTCCGACGGGGTCGATTAATAGGCTTAGTGTACCCTGTGCAAACAACGACAGGATCAACTTCGCCCGCGACGGTTGATAGACTGAGCGAATCACGCTCCCTTCAACCCGGTTCTTCATTTCGGTGATCGCCGCAGCAATCGCTAATCCGTCCATACCGCTCCCGGTTGATGCCCCTTATCACCACTGATATAATGCGGACTATAAGCCGGCGTAGCTCAGTGGTAGAGCAACGGTTTCGTAAACCGTCGGTCGGAGGTTCAACTCCTCTCGCCGGCTCCAACAATCAGGATCCTTAAGATACGCGCTGCTCTACCTCATCAGCAAGGACCGATGGCACTTCCACTTGCGATGCACGTGAACCGGCTGCCCGAAGGTAAGTTCAGTTCACGCATGCAATAGCTATCACAACGCGGTTCAGTGGACGACGTCCACAATGATCACATCGGCCCCTTCGATCTCCACCATAAACAGATCACCCCGGTCGACGCCCGCAAGCAATGCGAGAACTTGCGGCCAGTCTTGCCGGGAAATCTGCAACGAGACATACATTCCCTCTCCTATCGATCGCGGCTTCCACGCTGCAAGTCGCATTGCTCCGACTCGGTCTTTCACCTGTGCAGCAAGCTGGATTTCGCGGATCCGCCCGGACGCGAAGAGACCGACCTCCGACGACCAACTTCCGACCGACACCATGCAAGTGTTGTTCGCTTCGTTCATCTCGTTAATCTGGTTGTCAGTGTCAACCACTGCCGTGAACGTCAACGGACGAGCAAGGCCGCTGCTTGCATCCCAATCATCGCGGTCGACAAGCCAACTGCGTTTGAGATGCGCGGTTGAGGCTCCGACAAACGTTACCGTCTCAGTCGAGGTAGTCGGGAAGAGCGGATTGGCAGCAACCTGCGTCCCACTCGGCGGCGAGATCGCCCGAGCCGGGCGGGTTGTCGTGCCGACCTCGACATGCGTCCACGTTACGTCGACGCCACCGGAATAGGGCTCACGCGGCTGCTGCAGGTTACGTATCTCGACGTAAAGCGTCACCTTGACATTCGAAGCAGATACGGTTTCCGCTTCTACTCGGACACAGACCGGCTCAAAATCGGGCATGTCGCATGCATCGCCGTAACCGTCGCCGTCGGAATCGTGCTGGCTCGGATTGGAGATATCGAGGCAATTGTCTGTGGCGTTTGCCACGCCGTCACCATCGTTGTCGGCCGCCGTCGATGTCGCACCAGCTTCGCGCCATCCCGCCACGAAGCAAATCCCGTCCTGCAAGATCAGCTCATCGGTCCTTCCCCAACTATCGCCATCGTGCCAAAGATCCTCGGCAAAGACATCCGTCTGCTCAAGTCTCGGCTCGAACCACGATGAACCGACACCGTCGTTTGCGTTAACGTGGTATTCGACGTTCCTCACCATTGCATCATCGAGCAAGAGCGGAGCTGCTCCCAATCCGATGTTCACTGTGCTGGCTGGAACGGGACGAATGGCGAAGAGATGGTACTTCACCACCGCGCTCCCCTTGGTATGATCACCCAGACGCAGGTAGCGACTGGAGCCGATGTACACGTTCTGATAGCCGGTGACTGCGTCATTGGCTTGCGTCGTCTGATTCCCTTGGATGACCAAGCGACGGCTTCCGTCCGTACCATCGTAGCCCGCAACTACCGCATAGTGATCAGCGACCTTGAACGTATCGTCGTTATTCTGTTCACGTTGCCAACGGAAGAGATAGACCATGGGGCGGCCGCTCCAAATCTCTCGTCGCACGACTGCAAATAGATCATCATAGCTCCCGCGTTCCCCAGTCTCTGGGATCTCGTATCCGGAATCAGTGATCCGATACCGGGTCACTTCAAAGCGGGCGACCGCGGCCCGGGGACCGAGATGATCGTTCATGTACTCCTCCAGGCCCGATGCAAAGTTGCTCGGTGTGACCCAAGACTGGGCGCAGTTCGTGTCACGGTTCATGTAATGTGCGGCGCCAAGATCGATAATCGCCTGCTGCGGAAGGCCGTCGGCATTACGCTCGCCATCATCGATCAGGTTCGGAAAGCCACGCTTGTCCCACCACGCACAGACCGCAGCGCCGGCGACAGGGCCGCATCCTGATGGAAACCAACAGCTCCCACCGATTCGCATGTCGGCTTGATAGTAGCGGGGAACACCCGATATCAACGCCTTCATTGGAGTCTTATCGGCAAGCAAAGGAAGGGCAAGAAACATGACCGAGAACACGGCGCTCAATACAAGGGTGAAAGATCTTCGCAACATCGCGCGCCTCCTTTTTCTACAACTATATTTACGAATCAGCTGTGGAGCTGTTTCATCACTCTTGGTTATAGACTATAGACAGGAGATATGGTCAAAGTAGCGGTACGAGATCGATGCAACCGGAGGATAATGGCCGCAAAGCCACTACAACACGGCCGAGCATGGCTCAAGGCAGCACGCGGCGAACTCTTCTTCACCGCGCCTCGATCGATGATATCAAATACCACCTAGCACGTCAGTTGAGAAGATCCCGCTTGATCGCTTCGTACTGCTCCTTGGAGATCTCGCCCTTGGCGTAGCGCTCTTTCAGATACTCCATGGGCGTCTTCTTGTACCGATGAGGATCATCTACATCGGCATGTCCCGTGCCGCGCCGCACCCCCCAGATGATGAGCGCGACGATGCTTCCAAAGAAGAGAATGCCGAATATGGGCATCCACCAAAACCCGTAGTAATAACCGTGCCACATGTCGACCTCCTTCTTCATGCCGGACGTCCATATTGCTATCATGACACCCGGCAATGTGAATATCGTGAAGATCTCATGATATCTGGATGGTCGTTGTTGCAGCAACCACCAAACAGGGAAACTCTCGTTTATCCTAAAACTCTCTCGGCTTCGCAGCAAGTCCGATCGGTTGCAATCGGCCGTTGCTATCCCTAGAATCAGCACATAAGCCGGAGGGGTGGGAGAGCGGCCGAATCCGCCAGTTTGGAGAACTGGTGTACCTTCTGGGTACCGCGGGTTCAAATCCCGCCCCCTCCGCCACCGCCTGTGCTAGGTGGGG
>CAZBSW010000040.1:0-10733 GCA_964494835.1 uncultured Thermotogae bacterium | reverse complement strand
GATGGACGAAGCGACGTGGTTACGGGATCTCGGTAGTGAATGGAGGAGACATCGCTTGTTCCACCATCTGGGAGCTGGCGAGTGAAGCGAACCGCCGTGTGGTGAGCATCGGTCTCCCACTGACCTACCCGCCGCGGGAGGTGAACGGCGTTATCGTCCCCGGCATACTGACGCCGAAGGACGATCCGGCGCCTACATATCCGAAGACGGCCTATGCAGAGCTTCGCTCCGTCGCACCCAAGTATCGTTTCTTTCCGGAATGTGCCCACCTGCCTACGGTGAAAGGGAAGGTGGAGGCATTGATAGAAAGTGTGCGGGGAAGGAGCGATGCAGCAGAGCACTTTCTCCGCAAGCATAACTGGGATCTATTAATGGTCCACTTTCAGGCGACGGATAAAGCACAGCATGACCTGTGGGGGATCGATGACGGCGCGCCGCTGCTCGAAATATTCAGAGAGGTCGATCGCCGTGTTGGTCGTCTGCTGAAGATAGCCGAGGAGATGTGCGCGTCGGTGATCATCCTCTCCGACCACGGCATGGGACCGCATGAATATACCTTTGCCATCAATACATGGTTGTTGCATGGGGGGTATCTGCGGTTGAAGAGGTCATTGCCCATCCGGATGAAAGAGTTGGCGTTCCGCAGGGGGGTTACGCAGCGACGGCTCTCTCGCCTTGGGCTGCTGTTCTATCCGCTCGCCTACCGGCTTGGCGCAGTCGATTCTTTCTTTGACGTGGTGGGAGAAGGAGGACTGGCGCGGTTAATCAGTAAGGCCTTTCTGTCGCTTGAAGACATCGATTGGCAGAAGACCAGAGCCTACTCGCACGCAGATGTCGGCCACATTCGCATTAACCGGCAGGGACGTGAACCGCAGGGTGTCGTGGGCGAGAGGGAGGTGGATGCCCTTGTCGATGAGCTGATTGCAAAACTGCTTACGGTGATCAATCCGGATACCGGAGAGCCGCTGTGTGACGCCGTAATGCGCCGGGAAGATATCTATCATGGTGTGTGCCTCGATGAAGCACCGGAGATAGTTTTCTTGCCGAGAGACCTGCGCACATTGGCAAGTGGGGCATCAGGCTTCTATTCAAATCGCCTGTTCGACCGTTCTTTGATCCGCGGCAGCCACCGTATGGAAGGGTTAGTTGCCGCCATCGGTGATCCATTTCGACAAGGTTTCGCGATGAAGAACGCGCGCCTCGTTGACTTGGCGACAAACATACTCTACCTGCTCGATTGTCCTATCCCCGAGCACATGGATGGTGAAATATGGAGCGATGCTCTCGTGCCAGGGACACTGGCTGTGCGCCACCCGAGGGTGGGTATGGCCGTTTCAAGCACTGAGATACGGGATACAGAGCTCAGTGATGCTCAAGAGACCGAACTACAACGAAGACTAAAGGACCTCGGCTACCTCAACTGAGGTTGTATTCCACATGAAGTGTGTACTAGTATCCTGACATGAAAAAACCGGTGAAGAAAGTAATCAGCTACGTTCTATCGGTTTTTCTTGGTCTCATACTTCTGGGTGGTGTCTTTTACTATGTAGGCTGGGACAATATCTTTGCCCAGATCGATGCGTTAAGAGCGGTGGGGATTATCGCCGTTGCAGGGAATGTCTTCCTCACACTCCTTACCTGGATTGTCGGATGGTGGATCATCCTCGCTGCGTATGGGGTGAAGATCCCGCTTCGACGCATCGTGGGCGCTCGTCTGAGCGGATATGCGGTAAGCTACCTGACCCCTTCCCTCTACTTCGGGGGGGAACCGGTGCGCGCGTTAATCGCCGCCGACAGCTCTAGCGCACCCACCACCCGCATCTTTGCCACCATTGTCGTCGAACGTTTCCTTGGCGGACTGAGTCTTGTTTTCTTCATCCTCATTGGCAGTTTCTTCGCCCTCATTTCGCCGCAAGTAAACCCAATCGAGAAGCGAGCCGTGCTCATCGGCGTTCCGTTCATATGCTTTTGGATCGTTATCGGCCTGATCGATTTTGCCGGCAACTACAAGTGGATCAGCCGCACCCTGCGGACGATGGGGCGAATAGTCACCCGTTGGCGGAACGGACTCGAGCGGGCGGCGGCCAAAGTGGCGGAGACCGAGGATGAGATCTACAATGCGTTCACCCGTCACTGGAAGGCAACGGTGGTGGCCTTTCTCGTTCAGCTTCTGGCCAATTTTTTCGTCTACATGCGCCCGCAGGTATTCTTCTATTTCTCGTCCCACATCACATTCACATTTCCGCAACTGTCGCTTCTGTTCACGTTGAACATCATGCTCTCGTTCTTCCTCTGGATCACGCCCGGGGGACTCGGCACGGGAGAGGCGGCGTTGATTGGTATATTTGCCCTGGTCAGTGTGGCCAAAGATGGGGCCGTGGCGTTCTCTCTTTCGTACAAGTTCTTCGAACTCGTCGTCGTTGCTGGTGGGTTGTTCTATCTCTTTCACAAAGGGATCGGGCGTATGCTGCACCGAGTCAGAAACCGCGCGCGGCATCTGCAGGGATAATCGAGTATCGATTGACAGCGCTGGAAGACGCGATATTATTTAACACATTTATTATCAGCGTGTTGATAATAAGGGGGTTAACATATGGATTGGGATGGGGGCGATCCCGAGAAGATGCCGCTGGCGATGCTGTATCTACAAGTGTGTCGACTTGTCGGCGAACGATTGCGGCTACACGTTGAGAAGATCGGATTGCATCCGAGTCAGGGGCGTGTGCTTGCATACTTGCACCGACACGACGATGTTCCACAATGGAGGATCGCGCGCGCGCTGCACGCCAGCCCTGCCGCGGTAACGAGCGTACTGCAAAGACTGGAACGAGACGGCTGGATCACGCGTGCTCGAGATCCGAACGACCAACGCATGGTACGCATCAGTCTTGCTGAGAAGGCTAGAGCAGCAAAGCAGGAGATGAAGGAGACATTCAAAGAGACGGAGGACGAAATCTCAGCCGTATATAGCGAAGAAGAGCGGGCAACGCTTCGCCGATTGCTGATGAAGCTCTACACCCGCCTGGCACCACACGATGCGCTTCACACGCGCGATATGTTCTCGCTTGCCGAAGTGAACAAGGGCGATACCAACAGATCGGATTGACTCTTGGGGCGAGAAGGAGGAAAAGAAGATGAAACGGACGATTGGCGTGGCCGTCGTGATCAGTATGATGGCGCTTAGTGTTGCAGCGCTGGCTCAGGCGGACCTCGATGCCTTCCCGGCGGGGACGACGAAGATGGTGTATTCCATCATGACTGAAGGGATGAACGAACCGGAAACGCTGACTATAACTGTTGTCTCGCATGGGGAAGATCGATACACACTTGGGATGAATATCGAAGCGACCGGTACCGCCGATCAACTTGGCGGATTTGGTTTTCTCTCAGGCGGGACCAGTCTTTCCTACGGTGGGGGGCAGGACGTGAGCTATTCGGCACTGCAGGCGCTGATCGAACAGCGTTCCCATCTGCAGGCTGGTGGTGACTATATACTCGCGGGTGGAGGTTCGTTTAAAGAAATCACAAGTGTGGAAATCGCAGGGGTACAGTGTTTGAAAGGATCGTTCGTCGACCCGAAGAACGAAGACACCCGAACGACGATGGCCTTTAGCGTGTCTAGCCCGGTCTATGTCTTCCCGTTCATTAGTGTTGAGGAACTTCGCGGTGGCGAATGGGTAACGACCTTGAACATGGAGTTGACAGAATATACGTTCACTGCACCGGAGGACTAGGTAATGTCATTGCTTGATCTGAAGGAAGTCACCCGGGATTACAAACTGGGGAATACCATCGTTCGTGCGTTGCGTGGGCTTGACATCAGCATCGAGCCGGGAGAGGTCGTTGCAATCATGGGCCCATCGGGCTCCGGCAAGTCAACGCTGATGCACATCCTTGGTTGCTTGGACGTTCCCACATCGGGGACAGCGCTTATCGAGGGAACAGAGGTCCATTCCTTGAGCGAGCGGCAGCTTGTGACGCTGCGAGGACGAAAAATCGGGTTTGTCTTCCAGACTTTCAACCTTATGCCGACATTGAGCGCGCAACAAAACGTGGAGCTGCCGATGATCTTTCAGGGAATCAGAAAGCGGGAACGGGCAAGAAGGGCGAGGGACCTTCTCGAGAAGGTAGGTTTGGCCGATCGGATCCAGCACCGGCCCAACGAGCTGTCAGGCGGAGAGCGACAGCGGGTGTCGATTGCGCGTGCGCTCGCCAACAACCCGGAGATCCTTCTTGCGGACGAACCCACCGGGAACCTTGACTCCGAAAGCGGCGCGTCAATCCTTGGTCTTCTGAAAAAGCTGAATGAGGATGACGGCAAGACAGTGATTATCGTTACTCACGATCCGGATGCAGCAGCGATCGCGAAAAGGATCATCCGGTTGCGTGATGGGTGTGTCTTGACGGGAAATCGGCAGCCAAATAATGGATCGAATGATCTCGGATCCGTGCCGGGATTCTACGCATACGGTGGTGATCACGTTGCTTAGAGACTTCTTCATGCTTGCCGCTCGTAGCATCACCCACCGCAAGATGCGGAGTTGGTTAACGGTAATCGGCGTGTTCATCGGGATCACAGCGGTAGTCGCGCTGATCTCGATTGGGCTCGGATTGGATCAGACGATCAAGAACCAAGTGGAGAAGGTGTTCGGCGTAGATACATTCGTCCTTGTATCGGAAGGCGCGTTCGGATCCCAGCAACATGCGGGCGTCAGCACCGAAGAGTATTCACTCGATCTTGATTACCTGAAGTCGATAGCCGGTGTAAAAGTCGCAGCAGCGGTCAGGCAGCGGACCGGCTTTGTCCAAGGACCGATCAAAGCGGACGGAACGAGGACACAGGGGTTCCTGCCGGTCATGGGACTGTCGGCTGAACTCGTGGACGAATTCCAGTCATTTACGGGAGAGATCGAGGCACAGCCGGGCGGGCGCCTGTTTACCGCCGGGGACACCGACGTGGCCGTACTCGGTGCCGATACCACCGTCCGACTCGGAGCAAAGGTCGGAGACTCAATCCTCATAGGAGGAGCGAATGGCAACGAGCTTACGTTGACTGTCATCGGAATCCTGGTGCCAAACGATACAACAGCAGGGGATGCCAACAGAGGCGGGTTCTCGACCGGCATGGGACGAAATGCCGACACGATATACGTTCCATACGACACGATGGATGCTCTCTGGGGTGAAGGAGCCGACGTACTCGTTACTCTTGTCCGCACCGACCCTGGGCAGGACGTCGATGAGGTGGCGGACCGCGTCGAGGCGGCGCTTCGGGCGCGTGGCTCTAAGCTATCAGCCGTGACTTACAGCGATATTTCCGATACGATCGGAACGATAACTTCCACCCTCTCAGCATTTCTCGCTGGAATCGCTGGAATCGCTCTCCTTGTCGGCGGGGTTGGTGTAATGAACACCATGTTCACCTCAGTCCTCGAACGGACCAAAGAGATCGGAGTAATGAAGGCGGTCGGTGCGAAAAACGGCCACATACTGACGATCTTTCTCATCGAGTCCGGGCTGATGGGCCTTGTCGGCGGCATTGTGGGAACGCTTCTGGGTTTGGGATTAAGCGTGCTGGCGTCCACCTTTATCGGCAGATTCTTCGGGGTTGACATGGCCGTCGTCGTCAGTCCGGCGCTGATCTTGATAACGCTCTTCGGATCGTTCTCACTGGGAGCGTTTGCCGGCTTGTGGCCGGCGTGGAGGGCATCGCGACTGCCGGTCGTAGATTCATTACGGTACGAATAGTCAGTGGATCTTGAACGGATCGGATTTATGAATAGGTTTGGAATCGGCGTGAACCGGTGAGACTCGCTCCGAGCAGGCCGATCATCCCTCCGAGCACAACGCCGATCAGTAACCCTACAAGGCTTACCATGAGGACACGTCCGGGCATCAGAAGGCCGGACGCAGCGCGGATCATCGCCTGAGGATGGCTTATGGCGAGGAAGTGCAGTAAATAAACGATGACAATCAACAACATTGAGGCAATGATCCCACACAAAATCCCCAAGGCGATGATCGGAGGTTGTATCACCTGTTCCGGCGTCCCTGCGACACGCATTAGTCGGATCTCGGAAGCGAAGTTATCGAGAAGAAGCGAGAACACATGACGAGCAACGACCAGGGTCGCTGCGATGCTGACCACGAGGATGGCCAACAACACGAGGCGGACTACCGTAGAAAGCGAGACGCTCGTGCTGTGGACCTGTGTGGCGGAATCGATGCCGGTAATACCATTGACAGTAGCCATTGAGGCCTGCAGAGACGCCGCGGCAGACGCATTCTGCGCCTCGATGACGAATAGCCCGCCGGCACGATCGAACCCCATCTCTTCAGCAAAGTGATAGTTGATCTTGCGCGTCTCTGGCATCTCACGTATTTGCAGATACAGGGACTCTACCTCGTCCGACGACAGACGCGGTGAGAGGTATACAATCAGCTCTCCTGGAGCAATAGCCGGACCGTTCCCTTGACCTGTCGTCGTTCCCACGAGAAAGAAGCTGGCGAAGATGCAAAGCGTAGCGAAGATAAGAAGAACGATGAACAATAATCGTGTCCCGATACGCGTATTGACTGCCCCCAACAGGTTCCCGAACAGAAAGAAAAACCTATTCATGATTCGCTCATCCTTCCCTCTACAAGATGAACAATGCGGGCGTCAGTGGTGACATTGGCAGGAGCGTCGCGCAACGAGGTGAGGATTGTGAATCCTCTCCGATTGAGTAGTTCAAGCAGCGAGTACAGCGTGTTCCTATCATCTTGTTCGAGACCGGCCACAGGATCGTCCAGCAAGAGAAGCAGTGGCTCATCACAGATGGAAAGAGCAATTCCTAGCCGTACGTGGTCAAGCGGCGCAAGCTCAGACGCGGGATGAGTCAATTGCGCGGTCAGCCCTACCTGATCAAGTGCGGCAAGCGCTTTCTCTTCCGCTTGCTCGCGAAAATCCCCCAGTGAGCGAAGTTTGAACGTGACATTCTCCATCACCGTCTTCTCTAACGGAGAGAATCCCTGCGGGAGAAAGCCGATCTGGCGTCTCAGGTCGAACGCCTTTTTGCTGCTCAGCCGAGCGATGTTGCGGCCATGTACGAGAATCTGCCCCTGTTGCGGAGGGATGAGAGTCCCCAAGAGTCCTAATAAAACGGATTTTCCCGCAGCTGCTGGGCCGACAAGAAAAACGAGATCGCCGCGGTCGACACGCAAGTGCACATCATCAAGAACCTTGATCCCATCCTCGCTGGTGAAGTTTAGCTCAGATACTTGGATCATCACAGACATCGGGCGATCACGAACCTTTCCTTATCCGCGAAATCTCGCTCCACTTGAGCTTCGGTCAGCCCCGCATCTGTCATCTCTTCCACAACCGTCTTCCCTTGTCCGTCTCCGATCTCGAACAGGACCGCGCTGTCTGAGTGCATGTGACCTCTCAAGTTACGCGCCAGCAGCTTGATTTCTTCCAATCCCCCTTTCCCACCATTCAGGGCGCGATGTGGCTCATGATCACGCACCTCGGCCGCAAGCCCTTCCATATCCTCTTCTGCTATATATGGCGGATTAGACACGATTAAGTCAAATTCACCATCGATCTGTTCAAACCAGTTGCTGCGGACAAACTGTATCCGATGAGAAACTTCGTTCAATTCAGCGTTATCTTTCGCGAGTGACAGCGCTTCCGGTGAAACATCGACGGCGGTGACCGCAGCGCGGGGAAGGAACTTGGCGAGACATATAGCGATAACGCCCGTCCCTGTCCCCAGATCGAGGCAGGCGATATCTCGATCGCGCGGAGCGAGGCGTAATGAGCGTTCCAAGAGTTCTTCCGTCTCCGGACGAGGAATAAACACATCATCGCGCACGCGAAACCGGAGACCGTAGAAGAAAACCTCGCCGGTCAGATGCTGTAATGGGACGCCGGTACGGCGTTTCTTGATGATCTCTCGAAACTGGGATCGCTCGTTCAGGGTGAGTGGTCTATCCGGTGACAGGTACAGGTGCAAGCGATCGACTTCGAGCACATGCGCCAGGAGGATCTCCGCTTCCAGCCTTGGCTGAGCGATACTCGCTCCCTCGAAGTATCCCCTTGTCCATTTGAGGATCTCACGCACGGTCCAATTGGCAGCCAGCCTGCTCCCCCCCATCAATGCCTACTCGCCGAGTGCCGGTTTTGCCGTATACAATAGCAGAATCTTGCACTCAAGTCAAGCAATGTATACAATCAACGTCAACCGAAGTAAATGGAGAAATAAGGCCCGTATTGACCTATCGGAGGTGAGAATATGTTGGGCCTGGCCTCTTACGCTATTCTTATTATCAGTGGCGCAACTGTAATTGCAACACACAGGGTCTTCGAAACGGTGGGGGTATTCCCAGCGTGGGTCGCCAATATCCTCATCGGTGGCGCCTCCGGCGCTGCGCTCGCTCTATTGATCCACCTTGTATGGAGAGCCATACGCATGGCGGTGGCGCAAGAGAAAGCATTGATGCGCATTCATAACAGTCTTATCATCGGGGTAATCGCGACTCTGTTCGGACTGATCGTTGAACTTGCGTTCTCGTTCCTCCTGCCGCCCAGCACGGGGACCGCAATCGCCCGTGGGAGCGTACTCCTCATCTTTCTCGGCTTCGGTTTGGCGATCGGATACATCCTCGATCAACCGGTCATTCCATCGAGACGGTCACCGGTTGTACAGGCTCGCGTGCATAAGAATGGAAGCGTGTCGAACAAGATCATTGATACAAGCGCGATCATCGATGGCCGTATAGGCGATCTTCTTCAGACTGGTTTTGTGGAAGGAGAGGTAATCGTTCCTGAGTTTGTCCTCGCCGAGCTGCAGAACGTCGCCGACTCGTCGAACAGCTTGCGTCGCAGGAAAGGACGCCGGGGGTTGGAGATATTGCGCGAACTGATGGAAGACGACCAAATCCGCTTTCGGGTATCGAGTCGTGACTATCCGGCGGTAAAGGAAGTCGATCGCAAGCTCATCCACCTCGCACGGGAAGAAAACGGAACCCTCATCACCACCGACTACAACCTGAATCGTGTTGCCCAGGTCGAAGGCGTGAAGGTATTGAACATCAATGAACTGGCAAATACCGTCAAACCACGGTTCATCCCGGGTGAATCGATCGACGTAGAGGTGATCGATCGGGGAGAGGAGATCGGCCAAGGCATCGGTTATCTCGACGATGGCACAATGGTTGTGGTTGAGAACGGGAGGCGCCACATCGGCCGCAAGATAAAGGCGACCGTTAAGAGCGCGCTGCAGACCGAGGCGGGGCGGATGCTGTTCGTCGAGCCGAATGGGGAATCACCCCGCTGGGAACGGTAAAGGAGTGAAGATGAAACCGGCAATCACCGCGGCGATTCTAACGGGTATGCTCTTGTTGCTTGCTGGATGTTCCCTCCTGCAACAGAGCGGACCGCCGCTTGAGAATTGGGAGCCGTCGTTCTCTCCAGATTGCAAGACAATCGCTTATGCGTCGCCGGGAGAGAAAGGGTTCGAGCTGTTTTTGCGCAATGTTGACACCGGAGAGGTTACCCAGCTTACACAAAACGAGGTCGACGACTGGGGGCCGAGTTGGTCTCCCCAAGGAGATCGTCTCGTCTTCTCCTCCAGTAGAGACAAGAACGTGGATCTGTACGTAATCAATCTCTCATCGCTCGAAACGACCCGACTCACCACGCATACGGGCGAGGACATCAACCCCTATTGGGGATCAAACGACAAGATACTGTTCAACTCTAACCGCTCGGACAAATGGGAGATGTACATGATCGATCCGGATGGAAGAAACCTCATCAAGATCGGAGACGCATCGCCCGGAGAGTAGGCGGATGTCCCACCGTGTGAGTGCTGTTGTCTTGGCAGCCGGAAGAGGGACCCGGATCGGAGCGGAGAAGAACAAGGTCTTCATGGAGATCGGCTCCCGCCCCCTCCTTCTATATGCCCTCTCGCCATTTGCTCGTTCGGTCCTTGTAGATGAGATTGTACTCGTCGTTGCTCCAGGTGAGGAGGCCGCCGCTTCCGCGCTCATCAGGGGAATCGACAGAGACATACGTATCACCCGCGGCGGAGCCGAGCGACAAGATTAATCATTAGCCGGCGTTGCGGTGACACGAGGCGAGATTGTCCTCATCCACGATGCTGCGAGACCGTTTGTGAGCTCTGATCTCATCGAGCGCGTGATCGAAGGGACGGTCGCCCATGGGGCATGCGTACCGGTGGTTCCGGTGACTGACACCTTGCGCTACGGCACGGTCGGTGATCGTCTCCCATCACTGCCAATCGATCGAACCGGCCTGTTGCGCATGCAGACCCCACAAGGATTCAAACGCGATTTGATAGAACAAGCTCTTGCCGCTATCACGACTGACTTCACCGATGATGCCGGTGCGGCCCTGGCGTGTGGAATTCCGGTGTGGACCGTCGTTGGCGAGGAGACAAACTTGAAAGTCACGACAAGGGACGATCTTCTTCTTGCGACCGCGATTGCTGACCACATGGCAAGCGAGAACTAGAGCACTCCAAAACCCTCATCGATTGCAGGCCGCGGCCATCTGAGTATAATCGCGCACCCAGAGGTGGTAACCGTGCCTAACACGATGACTGAAAAGATCCTGTCGCAACATGTGCAGGAAGGAACCCTGAAGCGGGGGGCGGAGGTCGGAATTCGCATCGACCAATGCCTAACGCAGGATTCGACGGGGACGATGGCGTGGCTCGAGTTCGAAG
>CAZBSW010000039.1:0-10823 GCA_964494835.1 uncultured Thermotogae bacterium | reverse complement strand
GAGTGGCAGGCGTTTCTCGGGTGAAGAACCAAGCAGGGCCCTACTTCTCAGTCGAGCTTGGAACTGCAGACTCATGAATGCGATTGAGTTGCCTCACCAAGGGGGTCCGCTACTCGACCAAGCATGCGAAAGTTGAGCCCTCCGAGAGCGGGATAGGAACTGCGCATTGGAGCCTATACGACTCTGGGAAGAACTTTCGTTCTGTCTACAGCTTGGTAGCATAGAGCCTGCGGAGCCGAATGCAGAACGCGTTCGTTGGCTGCTTCGTGGTGAAAGGCTAGTCCCGGTCCAGAAGCCGCTTCTCTCCCTCGAGTCTCCTGATCTCCGTAACGTCCTGGCTTGCCTCCAGGCAGCCAAGATACTTGCCGACCGTGCTTCGAACAGCGAAGTACTGAATGAGGATGAACCGTCCGTCCAGCTGGATCCAGAATCTTGCCTCGTCTCGCGTCCCGTCCTTGAACGCTTCAAGAATCTGCTCCACCTTGCTCACGCTCTTCGGCGGATGACAGTTCGACACACTGCGTCCGATCACGGCTGGCGTTCGAGGGAAGATGCGATTGGGGTTGTCGGAGTAGAACTGAACGCGGTCGTCCGCATCGACGAAGCTGATGTCCATCGGCAAACGCGTGAGCATCCGATTGAGCTGTTCGTTGGTCAGCTGGCCTGTGGAAAGCTGTAACATGCCTGCATTACCTCTCTGCGCCGGGGTTGTCATTGCTTCGGTCCCGCTTGGCCATGCAGGCGGCTCCTCGAACGCATATCCTATTTCACTTTCGCCACGCCGCATCTCAATCCATTCAACGTCAGATAGCTTGCTGAGCGCCATCGGGAAGAGGATCTTCTCTTCCTTGTAGATCATCTCAGTGATTGCGTGTGCCACGGTCACAATGCCCGGGAGCACTGCATCGGGTATTCCACCGAGCGTCTGTTGCTGAAGGGCACGAAGTTGTGTCCGGATCTCATCGTGGATGCCCCACATCACTTGCGTTGGTCCGGTCACACCGTGCTTCTCGAGGTACGGGAACAACTGGTTCTCCTTGCGGAGGTAGTGGGTGTCGACCTTTGCGAGAAGCGCTAGGTTCTCCGCGATGTCCCCAGCCTTGTCTGCCACTTGCTCGCTCTTCGCAATCGCGAGAAGACGATTCGCAAGTCTCTCGAACTCACGGTTCTCTTGCATGTAAGTGTGCACTGGGTGCCCTACCGTCACCTCCGGAACGCCTGGGGCAGCCAAACCTTCTCGGACGACGCCGACATGCAGGTCACACAGACGTTGAACCTCCTCAACCGGTAAGCCCTCCTGAATCAGCTGCTGCTCCATGACAGTCAGCTCTTCAGGAGAGACATCTTTAATCAGCTGGTCGAACCCGGCCTTCACTACGGCGAAATCCTCGCCCGCATGAAGCGCGAGGATGAGATCCTTCAGTGTCTCGGTCTTATGCTTGTCGCGCATGCGAACCTCCGTTGGTAGGATACCGAGAAGAGACAATTAGTCCAACTTCCGAGCTTGGACAGGGTAGACTTAGTTCGGGAGGCGAGTCGCTTGACTTGAACTTGGCGTATGATGAGTGTCTATCAGGTTCGAGGTCGGGATTGCCGATACTTAACGAGAACAGGAGCGGGTTATGACAGAAGAGAGGATTCAAGCTAGGCCGATGGACCTCGAAGCAGCAGTGGACTACCAAGAGGGTGCGGTCGTCAGCAAGACGCTCGTGAAGTCGAGCGCCGGTACTGTTACGCTGTTTGCCTTTGACACGGGGCAGGAACTCAGTGAGCACACTGCGCCATTCGATGCCATGGTCCAGCTGCTTGACGGATCCGCAGAGATCACGATCTCTGGGAAACTGAGCCTCGTGAGAGCGGGCCAGATGATCATCATGCCGGCGAACGAACCACACGCTCTTCGAGCACGTGAGCGCTTCAAAATGCTGCTCACAATGATCAAGGCCAACCCATAGCGGGATGCACCGAGACAAGGGGATTCGAACCCGAAAACTCTGTCTCCAACATGGAAGCCGGGAACGCCCGCTTCTTGAGTCAAAGACCAGATCCCCAGGTATTCCGTTGGCAACAGGAGATTGCAAATCGTGGTGGAGCCTGGGCGACTTGAATCGACATCGCACTGATGAGAAAACGCTGTTCCATAGTAGATTCCAAGCGCTGGCTCCGAGCAGTGGACTACTTTCAAACTCCGCATGGGCTTGAGATCCCGCTAGACCTCGTTGCGATGCAGACGGAATTTGGGGTCAGAGGAAATCCAGACTACTCTAGAACTTAATCCAACAGATGGGCAGGTCAGTCATGAGGCAGACCGGGTGAGAACTAGTTTCTCAACAGCGTTTCACGAAGGTGCGATCGATTAGGATCAGCCAGCATTAGGCTCTGGCAATGTCAGGAGACTTCTGAGTCCCGTACGTCGTCACAGCTGCATCGACGCCGTAAGACAGCGTATCGGGGTTTCAGAGCGGCGATCGTGCCACGTTCCTGATCAGCATCGCTCAGTTCATCGGTACGCGGCACATCCACGAGAGGATGAGAATACGCTGACTACGGCGATCATCCAACCAGCGAGCAAGTTCGGTTGTTATAGCTACCGGAGAATCGTTGCACTTTTTTGACGAGCAGGCTGGGATGTGAACCACAAGCGGGTCGAACGGATCTGGCGACGAGAAGGGTTGAGAGTTCCTCAAAAGCAACCGGAGAGAGGAAGGTTCTGGATAAACGATGGATCATGTGCACGGCTTCGACCACAGCATCCGAACCACGTCTGGGCCCACGACTTCGTGGCAGATCGAACCCATGTTGTTAGAGCAGCTCGCTGCTTAATCAACAGGAGGATGGTGCGATGCCGTTACACCACTTGACAGGACGTGGCCGATCATTCGTTCATCCAAGGAAAGGTTACACAGTCGGTGACTGCCTGCTCTGTATGTACTATGGCTCTGAATTCTGTGCGAAAGCGGTACGGGAGTGGCTTGACCGATTGGATGTTGCCCCTAGTTCATCGAACCAGGAAATCCGTGGGAGAACGGCTACTGCGAGAGCTTCAATCGCAAGCCGAGAGATCTTCTATACGTTGGAAGGGGCAAGAGTGCTGATTAGGAATTGGAGAAGAGAGTACAACACCATCAGGCCGCACCGCAGCCTTGACTACAGGGCTCCAGCACCTCAGACACTTGCTTGAATGCCGGCTCTTGCCGTGGCAGGAGGAAGCAGAGTAGACTAACTCTAGCAGTGGAACTGATACGTGGGTAGGTCAAAGGAGATATCGTGACAGAGACACAACTGTATTCGGGCAAGGAACTCCGCGACTACGCCGTGCGGTTTCTAGCGCACTTCGAAGTCCCCGACGCCGATGCGCGCGTTATGGCGGACGTCCTGGTCAGCGCGGACGAACGTGGGATCGATTCCCACGGTATTATCCGTCTCAACTCTTACTACGGCACCCGGTTGCGGCGGGGGTTGATCGATCCGTCATCTCCCACGCGCGTTGTCAAAGAGACGCCGGCCACGCTGGTTCTCGACGGAGGGAATGGTCTGGGACCGGTAGTTGCGCACCGCGCCATGCTGCGTTGCATCGACAAGGTGAAGGAGACGGCGCTCGCCGCCGTCACGGTCCGCAACAGCAATCACTTCGGAATCGCCGGGTACTACGCGATGATGGCGTTACCACACGACTTGATCGGCGTCAGTCTCACTAACTCCCAGCCGCTCGTCGCCCCGACGTACTCAAGAGCGGCTTTGCTCGGGACGAACCCAATCTCAGTCGCCATCCCCGCCGGGCGTGAGAGGCCGTACGTGCTCGACATGGCGACGAGCATCGTGTCAATCGGCCGCATCACGGTCTGCAGCAAGAACCAAGAGAGCATCCCGCAAGAGTGGGGATTGAATTCAGCTGGTGACATGACAACGGATCCGAACGCCGTTCTCGACCACGGCGCACTCCTTCCCCTCGGAGGACCCGACATCCTTCGCGGATACAAGGGTTACGGGCTCGGCTTGCTCGTCGACATGCTGTGCGGCGTGCTTTCGGGAGCGGCGTTCGGGGCGGACGTCGGCCGCCCAGGCGACGTGAAACTGGCCAACGTCGGCCACTTTTTCCTCGCCTTGCGCATCAGCGCATTCAGATCTCTAGCTTCGTTCCGCGAAGACATGGATCAAATGATCCGCCAGATGAAGGACGCCCCCAAAGCTTCCGGACAAGATCGGGTCTACATTCACGGAGAGAAGGAGTTCGAGTTCGCGGAACGGTGTGCCGTGTCTGGCGTCCCCGTGTCTCAACCGATTGTGAATTCGTTGACTTCAATCGGCCAGGAGATCGGCGTGCCCTTCGACCTCGCTCCTATCGGAGCGCAGTCGGCCTAGACAGATTACTTCCGGGAAAGGAGCGATGATCGTGGATGCGGAGAAGTTGACAGCGGAGCAGCGGATCGAACGAGCCAAGCTCCCGTACCGGACTGCTTTCAAACTCCACACGGGTTGTCGATCCCGGTCGATCTAGTCGCTTGATAGAGATATTGGTCGCGCGAGCAGTCAGTCGCTCTTGATTGCCGATGTGAGGATCTCTCTGTCAACGATGGATTGATCTACTCCAGAGGTACCCGCCTTCCTGAAATCCGTCCAGAGACACAACAAGAATCTAGGCCAACGTTCGGAAGGACTCAAACACGGAATACACCAAGGGAACTGGGATTTTCCACTGGTTCCCCGGCATTGATGTTCTTCGGAAGCCTTCGCTCAGTCTCCCGTCTCCAGAGAAACTTCGTCATGTGCCTACAGAAGTGCACGCATGAACGATTCTCAGCGCTCTCCTGCGAAGCAAAGGAACGCAATCGCAGAGCTTCTTGAAGAGATCACTATTGGTGCAGCGGCGAAGCAATTGGGCATAGGGAAACCGCTCCGCCCGAATGGCTGCGAGAGGATGATGAGTCCAAGTTGGCATCGGCAGACGGTGGTCGTGTAGATTAGCTATGGAAGTGACCGTCAATAGAGGGTTAGGCATAGGAACCGCCAAGTTGTCAGATGGAAGGGAGGATGCGAGATGATCGAAGGAAGAATCCTGTACTTTCCCGAAACGGGCAAGGAGAACACAGAACAGGTAATCGAATTTGCCAAGCAGCGTGCAGACGAGCTAGGAATCAACACAATACTGGTTGCCTCTACGCAAGGGAGCACGGCTTTGAGAGCGCTGGAAGTCTTTGAGGGAAAGAAGGTTGTCGCTGTAACCCATCACGTTGGGATGAAGGAAGCGAACGTGTTTGAGTGGCCAGAAGAAAACATCTCCAAGTTCGAAGAACTGGGAGGGATAAGGCTCACTGCTGCACACGCATTTGGCGGAATAGGTAGAGCAGTAAGAAAGAAATGGAACACATACCAGCTTGAAGAAATCGTCGCGCACACTCTGCGTCTCTTCGGACAAGGAATGAAGGTAGTCTGCGAGATCGCCCTTATGGCTGCTGATGCTGGACTAGTGCGTACCGATGAAGACGTGGTATCGATTGCGGGTAGTGGGAAGGGAGCGGATACGGCAGTGGTCCTTCGCCCTGTCAACCTGTTTGACTTCTTCGACCTGCGGATTAAGGAGATACTCTGCAAGCCGCACTTCTAGTCTGCTAAGACTTCCGCTCAGCAAGCATGCCGAAGAGAGGAATTCATGTCGATCAGAGTCACTGTGAAGCTCTTTTGATCTGACGTCCTGAAATCGGTCCGGAGGGAAAGTTAGTATCTGGGCGAAGGTTTCCTCATGCTGATGATTGATCATCTTACTAGTGCTCTTCTCATATTACTACTACTGCTTGACGAAAGGACTTAAGGGGGCTCTTTCCTCCTCTTTCATGCAACGTTGGGAACCTTGTGATGCGGAATGCATAGATCATGCGCAACCTGTTACAAAGGGCCACTTCGAACCCCCTTGTCTGGAGCCTGGGGGACTTGAAGCGACATGACGCTGACGAGAAAACGCTTTTCCATAGTAGCTTTCACGCACTTGCTCCCCGGGGAGGACTCGAACCTCCAACCATTCGGTTAACAGCCGAG
This sequence comes from uncultured Thermotogae bacterium, assembly GCA_964494835.1. GTDB lineage: Bacteria > Bipolaricaulota > Bipolaricaulia > UBA7950 > UBA9294 > M55B144. Next base: position 4,790 of record CAZBSW010000039.1, on the reverse strand, counting down.
CGCTCTGCCAATTGAGCTACCGAGGAATCGGCGCTATTTTAGCTACTTCGCGCTGACTCGTCAAGGCGGCAATGCCGCTCGGGAAGTGGTTCGGTTACGCGGCCTGATGCAGGATCTGACGAATGACGGCAGTCGCCTTTTGCATGGTCTCAATCTGTATCTGCTCGTCGGTTGTGTGCGCCGCGCTCCCGCCATAGCCGAGCACGACCGCATCGATCCCTCTTCCCGTTAGGATAAGAGCATCCGTACCACCGGTGATCAGCCTGACGGACGGCGTGAGCCCAACGGCGCCGATTGCCTCCCGGGCGAATTGTACGGTCGGACTATCCTCGGGGACACGTGATGCTTTGTATTCTACCTCTGTCTTGATTTCCACTCTTGCCCCTGCGTCTTTTGCTGCTTGTTCGAACGCACGGCGCATTTTTTCTGCCTGTTGCATGCACTTTGCGTTATCGAGGCTGCGGCACTCGGCTTGAATCGCCACTTGCTCGGGAACGCCGTTTCTGATCATCCCACCGTGGATCGTCCCCACGTTGGCGGTTGTCTCGGAGTCGATTCGACCTTCCGGCATGGTGCTGATGGCTGTCGCGGCAACGCGGATCGCGGAGACGCCCTTTTCCGGCTCCATTCCGGCATGCGCCGATTTGCCAGTGATTTTGATGTCGAGGGAGACGTGCGTTGGCCCTCCGATGATGATCTCATTTGGCGATTCCCCGTCGATCACGAATCCCCTCTTAGCTTCTATGAGGGATATGTCTAGGTTCTTTGCCCCGTGAAGGCCGATCTCTTCCTCGCGGGTAATGACAATCTCCACCGGCGGACGCCGATCGGCGGTAAGGACAGCCTCAAAGATCTCGGCGATCCCCGCCTTGTCGTCGGCTCCAAGGATAGTCTCGCCTGCTGACCTGACACTCTGTTCTTCGACGACCGGTTCAATGCCGCATCCCGGTTTCACCGTGTCGGCATGTGCTGCCAGTAGGATCGCTTCATTCCGCGAGGAACCCTTTGCCGGAACGCGCGCGATGAGGTTTCCGTAATCATCGAGAACACAGTCCGCGCCAAGTTCGCGCGCAAACAGGTCCTGCAGATAGGCGATGAAACGCGCCTCGTCTCCCGATTCACTGTCGATTCTAACCATATCACACAAGAGCTTAACAATGCCCTCCATTCATCTCCTCCTTTCTTGCATTTGCCCTTTTCTTCGCTTCTTCTGCAAATCTGATAACCAATTGTCTCAGAAAGCTGTAAAATCTCTCTCTGTCCCTCATCACAAGGTTTTGTGTCTCTCTTACCTCTCTAGCTGTCTCCCTCAAGAAGCGGTCCTCGTAGTCTGCGGCCGCAAGCTCTGCTATACGGCCAAGCACGTTAAGTAACCGTAAAGGGCCATAATCCTTTGGTTCCTCTTTCAAACCTTCTGCGCTTGCTGCTATATACGCGCACAAATCGAATAGCTCATCCCTGCTCATTGTTCCCCTTGTATCTTTCCCAAAAGGTTATTTGTGAGAGTTCTTTCCTCTGAGGTGGGTCAGGGTTCTCAGCAGAAAACCCCAAAGCGACAAGGAGGATCGGACGGATATGATCAGGTAGTTCCAGTAGCGCCATTATCCCCCCTTTGGAAAAAGAGGCAACCGTGCAGGAGCCGAGGCCGAGAGAGTAGGCTAGAAGCAACATATTCTGCGCTGCCATAGCTGCTTCTTCAGCGGCAAGGATCGACCTTGACGGCTCACCGAAATTCCGCACATCACCTTGGTCTGAGCAGATCACAATGGCGGCTGGGGCTTCCCTAGGGAAACCGGGAGAGAGGGTCTTGAGGGGTTCCAGCTGCTCGTTCGCCTGAACCACAATAAATCGCCAGGATTGAACGTTGCTTGGGGTAGGAGCCCATTGTCCGGCTTCCAATATCCTCATGATCATTTCCCGAGGAACACTTTCAGTCTTATACGCGCGGATGCTCCTTCGTCTGATGATGGCATTGGAGACAAATCTTCTCTCATTCGATTTACTATTCGCTTCCATTATTCCTCTTTTGTTACTCGTACAGATTCAGCCTCCTTCATGCTACACGCTACACACGCAAGATGGTCAATTTTAGCAGGGAACCTCTCTTATTCTTCGGTCGGCTCATTAGGTGTTATCTCGCCGGCTCCCCGGATGGAGAAGACAGATGAATCAGATATAACCACGTGAGCGGTATGCGGTCAACCGATTAGTTCCTTCAATGCGTTGATGAACAGTGATCGTACACAGACAACAGGCCGTTGGCTTATGGATTCAGCGGTCCGTTTCATGGCAAGGGTGTAGCCGAAGCAGTCAAGGACGATTGCTACAACTCCTTGATCGGTCAATTGGCTAATGGATGTAGTGAAATGATCTGCCTGTGCATATGGGGAAAGTGCTGTGCCAATGCTGTTCGTTCCCCGCTCTTGGAATTCCTTGGTGATAGGAATGATCTGATCTGGGGCTGGAACGAAAACGCCTAGCGGCCCCGGAAGCCGGATTGCAGATACGAATCCATACAGAAGCTCTGAAGGGACAATAAGCGGGCACTGGCAGGATAAGTGGGGAAACGTTGCCGAGCACAAGAGGCCTATCAGGTCCACCCGGTCTTCGAAGTTATGTATCAATTGTTGAAGACGCTTATGCACATAAGACTTATCAATACGAACTTCGGAACCGTCTTTCATTCGGCTGACGAGTGTGCTCTCCGGCGTTTTAGGCGCCTGTGCCTCGATTTCCTGATGGTTTAGGTCATCAAGGGCTCCTCCCTCCAGTATCTCGACATGTTCAGGAAGAGAGGCTTGGATTTCCGGCGTTACATCCACTCGCGGTGACTGCCCGATAGTTAAGAGAGCGATCCTTTTCTTCATTGCTTCCTCCCCAATGTCTGCAGGGAACGCATTGATCCATAAAGCGTGGTCAATCGGGCAAACTCTTCTTCATCATAGAACGGACATTCACCTACAGCGAACGATTTTGCCACTTCAACGCAAAAGCGGGCGGCCATCTCCAGACCAAAGATTTGGTTAGCGCCGGTTGCGCTTCCTGGGATGGGAGTTGATGCCGTAGTTGCCACTCCAACAACCGGCGCCGGGGTAGCAGTGGCTGGCTGCATGATACTGTTTATATGGTAAACATCATTTCCATATGGAGTAATATCTTGCATGGTAATTGGAAATGCAACAGGAGGCTCATTTGTAACGATGCGCATGATATCCAGCAGCTTATCGCTCACACGTAGGATGTAGCCTTCCTTCACGGTTGGCGTGACGGCAAATCCGCGGTGGTTTATGATCCAGTTCCCTTTTGTAGTGTCAACGGACAGAATGGCATCCATAGCTGGATCTACTTCGTGCTCATTCATTGTGGCAATGTCGATAGGAGAGCCCATAAATGGAGTTGGCTCATGTGGAACCATCGGTGAGCGGGGGGAAATATGCGTAGCAATGATCACATCTCCCGGAACTCTATCTCCGTACTCGGCCATCTTGGCTAGTTTCGCTGCACAGGCCAAAGCTACGATAGCTCCGTCGGCATCGGATACAAGACCCAACCTATGGGGGCGCGCCCCAATTCCTCCCAGACGTCCGATGATCCCTAAGGTAGGAGCTCCTCTTTGAGGCGAGGCGATCGTAACCTTTACAAACTCGGTTGATTCCTCTTCCCCTTTTACGCGTGTTACCTCTACATTCTTTACTCCATTCACCTGAAGCCAATCCCGTAGAGTTTTGCCCTCTGCACGGGCACTTTCTAATAGCTCCATCACTTCTTGGATTTCACGAAACACACTTCCTCCATTTCACGTATTGTGTCCAATTTACCGAATCCATAGTTGTGTTTTATCCCTTGCCTTAATTAGGCACGCCGCTTAGAAAATCGTGCATCAGTAAGGAGTAGATATGGGTAGCTTCTACTACATCCTCGACTTTGACGCGTTCATCATAGCTGTGTATTCCAGTGAGCTCTGCCGGACCAAACTGAATTGTGGGGATACCACGATATCGAAAGTAGCGGGCATCACTGGAGGCCCATTGCAATACCGGTTGAGCCGGTCTATCTGTTACCTCGGTAATGGTATGAAGGACCAATTCGACGAATGGATCGTCAGGTAGGGTGAAATTAGCGTCATTCGGACTGGCCTTCACTATAATGTCTACCTCTTCAGAGAACCGCTCTGCGACTCGTTGTTCGAGTTGCCGCAGGACTTCGTTCGTTGAAATACCTATCGGTATCCGTAGATCGAAAGCCGCCTCACATTGACTAGGTATCATATTGACCTTTTCTCCGCCACTGATTGTACCGACATTCACCGTCACTCGGTCTAGGACACTGGCAGGAGCAGCATGGCCTTCCCTTTTGAGGATCATGTGAGAGCGGGCTATCAACTGGCGAGCGGCCTCGGGAATGGGCCATTCGGTGTCCCATAGGGAATAGATAGTATCGATAACGTCTTTCATCATATGGATCGCGTTCTTGCCAACCACAGGAGAGAGACTGCCATGTGCAGATACGCCGTGAGTAACGGCGTTGATCCAGAGGTTCCCCTTTTGCCCGATGGTGGGATTAATACCAGACGGTTCCGCAATCAAACACGCATCACCTGTAATGCCGTTTTCCAGAAGCCAGCGTGTTCCAAACTCTCCGCCGGTCTCCTCGTCGGGCACTGCCATAAGAATTACATGGCCATGGAGATTATCGGATGAGGCAATCTTCTTCAAAGAGACAAGGAGCGCGGCCAATCCAGCCTTCATGTCACTGGCCCCGCGGCCTAAGATATACCCACCCTGCACTTC
>CAZBSW010000038.1:0-10851 GCA_964494835.1 uncultured Thermotogae bacterium | reverse complement strand
CTCATGGACTGAGCCATACGGACTTTGATGCCGACGACAAGACTATGGATGCGGTTGTGAGGAATCTAGCGGTCATCGGAGAGGCCGTGAAGCGACTGCCCCAAGAGCTTCGCGATCGTTATCCTGGAGTAGAGTGGCAGAAGATCGCTGGCTTACGGGACATAGTGATTCATGAGTATTTCGGGATCGATACGGATATCCTCTGGGATGTAGTGCAACACAAACTTCCGGGACTTCTGGCAGAGACAACACGAATCCTTGCCGCTGAGGATAAGTCCTGCTATTGAACGGAAGCGAGGGCAAGTTTCTTGTTTACCGCGGGAAGAGATGCGAAGTGCAAAGATCGTGAATGGCAATTAGCCTTCAGCGGTCAGCGAAAAAGCGGTTTGTAGAGTTCATAGAGTTCGTAGGGTTGTGTAGCGGCTTACCGCGTGTGCGACTGTTGAGCCATCGGCTTTCAGCGGGCAGAAGGAAAGTCTATTGGGTAAGTAGAATTCGTAGGATTCATTGGGTTCGTAGAGTCATAGAGTTCGTTGGGTTCACTGGGTTCGTAGAGTTTATTAGGTTTGTAGGAGTAAGAAACAGAAGATGGCGACGGTAGAGCGGTTTGAGGAGTTGGAGGTATGGCGCACAGCGCGTGCTGCCGTCAATGCGGTGTACAAAGCTTCTTCAGATGGGGCATTCTCCAAAGACTACGGTTTTCGTGACCAGATTCGCCGAGCTGTTGTGTCAATTCCCTCCAACATTGCTGAAGGCTTCTCTAGAGATTCAAACAGAGAATTCATCCAGTTCTTGTTTATTGTTCACCCCGTGAAGTACATACCGCCGCGATTACTTCACGGGGCAGGGGGATCGACCGCTGAGGTGCAAAGTCAGCTCTATACGGCTCTTGATCAAGATTACATTTCCCGGGAGGTTTTCGATAGCATCTATGAAACACTGGACGTAGTGGCCAAGTAGATATCTCGCTTCATCACCTAGTTAAATGGGAGCAGTCAATGCTATGAGCCATACGAATCCAAAGAACCCTACGAACTCGCCAGGGAGAGCTAGGAGTTGATGATGACTGGGCGAGAGTACGGCAAGCGTTTTGCTGTGATCATGGCTGGCGGGAGAGGGGAGAGGTTGTGGCCGCTTTCCACGGCGGAAAATCCGAAGCAGTTCTTGCGATTTGGCGACCGGCAGAGCATGTTCCGGGAAACCGTTGCCAGGGTTAGTTCATTGATCCCAGTAGAAGACGTCTGCGTTGTCGTTCCGGATGTATTCGCGAACCTAGTCCGCGAGCAGATTACCATTTCGTCCAACAGGTTGATCATCGAACCAATTGGCCGAAACACCGCGGCGTGCATCGGATTGGCAGCGATCATTCTTGAAGCCGAGGATCCTGATGGGACGATGGTCGTGCTCCCCGCCGATCACTTGATTCAAGATGAGGGGCGGTTCATCAAGCTGCTTGAGTCTGCTATTACAGTCGCAGAAGCAGAGGGCCGAATGGTGACACTGGGTGTGGTGCCCGATCGGCCCGCTACCGGCTATGGCTACATTCAACAAGGGAAGCGCTTATCCAAGAGTGACGATGCCGAGATCTACGATGTTAAACGATTCACCGAGAAGCCGGATGCGGAGACCGCAACCCGATTCGTTCGGGACGGCGGCTACTACTGGAACAGCGGCATGTTTGTCTGGCGAATAGACGTGATCCTCGCTGCGATCGAGCGGCATATGCCAGATCTCTATACCGGTCTGCAGGAGATGCGAAATCATCTTCATCGCCCAGACTTCGCTGCGATCGTTGAGCAGCTCTATCGGGAGTTGGCGGCGGTATCGATCGACTACGGGGTGATGGAGCGGAGCGATAATGTGTGTGTAATTCCTGCTGACATCGGCTGGAGCGACGTGGGCGATTGGACGGCAGTCGGCAGGGTGATGGAGCAAGATGAACTGGGGAACGTAGTATTCGCAGATCACGTAGGCATAGACACTCAGGATTCGGTGATTTACAGCACGTGCCAAAAGCCGATCGCCACAATCGGGCTCGATGGTGTAGTGATAGTAGAAACAAACGACGGGCTTCTTGTGATCGACAAGTCACGGGCGCAGGAAGTGCGCGAGATACGCAGGATTGTAAAGGGGGAATAGCTAGTAGCTGTCAGCGAGCAGCATTCAGCGGTCAGGAAGAACGGCAATTAGTGGTAGGTGGTCGCGGAGAGCTGATGGCTGAGATCTGAAGGCTATTGATATGAAAGACTTCCGAAGCCTCAACGTGTGGAAGAAGGGCCACCGTTTGGCATTGTCGGTTTATGAGGTTACCTCGACGTTTCCAAAATCCGAGATATATGGACTTACAAGCCAGATTCGTCGCGCAGCGACATCTATTCCCGCCAACATTGCTGAGGGATGCGGGAGATGCAGCGAGCGGGATTTCGTGCGCTTTCTGCACATCGCAATGGGATCAGCCAGTGAGCTGGAGTATCATCTCATCTTGGCTCGGGATCTGGGGTTGCTGGATGCCGTTCAACAGAATGCCTTGGAGCAGATGACGATAGAGGTAAAGCGCATGCTCACCGGACTCGTGAAGAAGCTCAAATCTGCCGGCTGATTCTTGTTCGCTGAAAGGTAAAGACCAACGGCTGTGAGCTATTTGCTGAAAGCTGATAGCTAAGCATATCGCCGAACCTGCAAGATGTTATTGGTCCCCGTGTCCTCTGCAGTAACACAAAAGTTCGTGTAAGATACGGGAAAGTCATGATCGTAGATGGAGGCGCCAATTGTCTGAACGATATCTTGTTACCGGAGGAGCGGGATTCATCGGGTCGCATATTGTCACTCGCCTTGTGAAAGATGGACACAGTGTCCGCGTTCTCGACGATTTTTCCACCGGCAAACGCGAGAACATCTGCCACATTAGTGGAGAGTTGGAGCTTGTTCGCGGCGACATCCGGGATCTTGAGGTGGTCAGACAAGCGACAGAAAACGTGGACTATGTACTTCACCAGGCGGCGGTTTCCTCTGTGGCGCGGTCGGTCGCAGATCCAGTAACGAGCATGGCAGTGAATGTCGCAGGTACCGTTAATGTACTCGTGGCGGCGCGCGATGCGTACGTAAAAAGAGTGGTATTCGCCTCGTCGGCCGCCGTGTACGGTGAGTCGGGAGTGTTGCCGAAACGCGAGGATATATCGCCGGATCCAGTCTCGCCTTACGCCGCGGACAAGCTTCTGGGAGAGACTTACTGCCGGGTCTTCCATCGCATATACGGACTAGAGACTGTTGCGCTCCGCTACTTCAACGTCTTCGGTCCACGACAGGATCCGCGGTCAGACTATGCGGCGGCCGTCCCCAAGTTCATCACCGCGCTCCTTCAAGGGGAGGCACCGACGATCTTCGGCGACGGAGAGCAATCGCGTGATCTCGTCTACGTTGAGAATATTGTTGAGGCAAACCTTCTCGCGGCGCATGCACCGGCCGCTGCCGGTAATGTATTCAACATCGCTGGTGGCAAGAGCCTGACGATCAACGAGATCGTCGCGACGCTCATGCGGATCATCGGAACCAATGTCACTCCTACGCATGGCCCTGCTCGATCGGGCGACGTGCGCCATTCATCGGCCGATATTTCGAAGGCGATAACCGCTATCGGCTACGAGAACACGATCGGCTTTGAGGAGGGACTGCACACAACGGTCGACTGGTACAGAGAATTGCTTGGCACCACTGCCTGAGTGGATACACGATTTGTCGTCGGCTATTATGAATGATATCAGACGATCGGAGAAAGAGACATGATAATCGTACTGTTCGTCGCTTCCATGCTGGCCGCGATTGTCGCTACGGTCTTGTTAATTCCGCGCCTTAGGCAAGCGGGAATTGTGGGGAAGGATATGCATAAGCAAGGCTTGCCCGCGGTTGCGGAGATGGGGGGACTGGCGGTCGTTACCGGCTTTGGCGCGGGCGTCCTACTCAGCCTTGCGATGATGAGCTTCTTCCATCTGTTCGCTGGTGCGAGTGTGACTTTTCTTCTTGCTTCGCTCGCCACGATCCTTCTTACCGGACTGATCGGAATCTTCGACGATTTGCTCGGAATGCGTCAATGGGTGAAGGCGTTCCTACCGGTGTTCGCTGCCGTGCCGCTGATGGCGGTGCGGGCAGGGCACACGTGGATGAGGATCCCATTCCTCGGCAGGGTCGACGTGTGGATCTTCTATCCGCTTGTGCTCGTTCCTGTCGGCGTAACCGTCGCCGCGAACGCGGCGAACATGCTGGCTGGTTTCAACGGTCTCGAGGCGGGGATGGGAATCGCGGCGATGGGGAGCTTGGCGGTCATCGCAGCCAGTCTGCATGCCACCACGGCGCTCATTATTCTCCTTGCCGGTGCGGGGGCGCTCTGCGGTGTAATTTTGTTCAATTGGTATCCGGCGAAAATCCTCGTCGGCGATGTGGGAACGCTCTCGATCGGAGCGATAATCGCCACAGCGGTAATCGTCGGTAACTTCGAGACCGCGGGTCTGATCGTCGTAATCCCGTACGCGCTCGATTTCCTATTCAAGGCGGCGCACGGGTTCCCCTCGAAGGATTGGTGGGGAATCTTGGGTGATGACGGCAAGCTGCGGTGTCCGCACGCACAGCCGATAAGCCTGTGCCAGTTTGTGATGAAGGCGACCGGCGGAATCCGTGAACGCACGCTCACACTCGTTCTTATCGGGTTTGAGGCGATCTTTGGCATCATCGCCATCGCTCTTTACGCGCATTGCTGATAAGTGGACCAATCACGCATGAGACAATTGGGAAGCGCCGATAAGCCGGTACGCCTTATGATGGCGGCAACTCCTTGCGCAGCAATGAGTTGCTTGAGAGTCTGCGTGCGCAGACTCTTGAAGGATCGCGCGGTAAGTAGCTTGCGAGTTTCCATCGCGATCACAGGGAAACTCGTCGTGGTAGTCAAGCCTGCTAAGCGGACTGGACCTCGAATCCTGACGCCGAATGAGAAGTGAGTAGGATCTACCTCATGCTTTGCCCCACTCCAAGGTGACGCCCGATGAGGATGGCTACTCGATGAGCATCATCGAGTAGCTTGCGAGTTTCCATCGCGATCACAGGGAAACTCGTCGTAGTAGTCAAGCCCGCTAAGCGGACTGGGCCAGGTTCGAACAGGATGCACAGTGTAGTCAGAAGCGCTTCTCCTACAGCAAAGCGCTGTTTGCAATTCCGCGTGCTGAACCTATCATGAATGTGTCACGATGACCTTTTGCTAATGGGAGGCTTCGCTCCGTGCGACTACCTGAGTGGCTTCTGTATGTAGCCAGGAACAAGCTCACACTTGTGAGTCTGATTGTCCTCTTGTCTGTCGCAGTTGTGGCAATTGTGGCGCCTTTGATTGCCCCCTATCCTCCTCAGAAAATGAAAATGTCAGAGCGATTGCAGCCGCCAACATGGGCGCACTGGTTTGGGACCGACATGTTCGGGAGAGATCTCTTCAGCCGCGTCGTGTACGGCGGGCGCACATCTCTCCTCATCGGCGCGGCCGCATCTCTTCTTGCCCTGGCATTTGGCGGAGCGATCGGCGTTATCGCAGGGTACTTCAGTTGGACCACGATGATCTTGATGAGGCTGGTGGACGTGCTTCTGGCATTTCCCACGCTGATGCTTGCACTTGCCTTCATGGCGATCTGGGGCCGCGGTCTCGGCAATGTTGTGTTCGCCTTGGGGATCGTCTATGCGGTGAAGCTTGCCCGTGTTGCGTACACATCGACACTGGCAACTCGTGAGGCGCTGTACATCGAGGCAGCTCGAGCAATCGGCACTCATGGTCTCAGGATCGTTGGCTGGTACGTCGTGCCAAATGTGGCGTCCGTACTGATTGTTCAAACGACCTTCAACTTCGGGCTCTCCATCCTTTGGGCTGCTTCATTGTCGTTCCTAGGGGTTGGCCTACCTCCAGATATCCCGAGCTGGGGCTCCATCATGAACGAGGCGCAGGTGTACATTGTAAGAGCCCCTTGGCTGCTCATCTTCCCTGCATGTGCGGTTGTGGTAAGTGTGCTCGCCATAAACATTGTGGGAGATGCACTACGTGACTACTTCGATCCGCGTTTTCGTGAGGCCACTTAGCGCTTCCATATATGGGCTGGCACAGTCGGGACGCCTGATCCGACTTCTTTCTCATACCACTTCGCGGACGCCACAGCAAGTCGATGCATCCCGAATCGAGAGGGAATGCGAAATGCTAATCGTACCGAATCCGAGGATCTATGAACATGTTAACGATGTCGGTTAAGAGATTGATGAACAGGTAGAGCACGGCGACAATCAGTAACGCACTCTCAATGACAGGGTAGTCGCGCTTGAGCACAGACTCTGCAATCAACCGTCCCACGCCGGGAAGCGCAAAAACGGTCTCAGTCACAACGGCTGCGCTGATCAAACCGCCGAGAAGGACGCTGGACAGCGTCGAGATCGAGACTGCAGAGACCCTTAGGGCGTGCTTTAGAATGACCACGCCCTCAGGGAGGCCCTTGGCGCGGGCCGCCGTGACATACTCCTCCCGCAACGTGTCCAGCATGCATGATCTCGTTAGACGCGCCAAGATCGCGGCGTTGGGCGCTCCGAGTGCGATGCTGGGCAGGATGAAGGCGCGAAGCGGAAGCATACCACCTCGTGCGACGGAGATACCGATGCTTGGGAACCACCCCAGACGGATCGAGAAAAGGTACATCAGCAAGAGCCCAAGAACGAAACTCGGCGTAGTGGCGGCGAGAAGCGACGTGACGCGAGAAACGTGATCTACCCAGGTGTTTCTTTTCACCGCAGATAGGATGCCAACTGGAAGGCCAATCATCCATGCCACGGCCAGCGCCAGGCAGCCCAGGATGCCACTCGTGGTCGCATGGGACAGAAAGACCCTGGTGGTCGGCATCGAATAGTAGATGGATGTCCCCAGGTCGCCATGCAGGAGCGCGAGGAACCAGTGACCGAACTGCGTATACAATGGGGCGTTCAGTCCCATGTGTTCCCTGAGCGCCTCGATCTCCGCTGCTGTGGCATCTGCTCCTAGGAGAAGCGCTGCCGGATCTCCCGGGATGACGTGCATCAGGAGAAAGACGATGATGCTCGCCAGCAGAAGCGTAGGGATCACAGAAGAGAAGCGCCGAACAATGAACCCGACCATGAGCGGCTAGTCGGGCACGAGAGGCCTGATGTCAATGATTGGCGCAAGGATGGATCTTGCTCTGACATCAACGATGCCCTTGTCCGACATCTTGTAGTTCGGGCTCGAGGCAAGCGCCAAGAAGGTCAGTACCAGCAGCGGGCGACTGTGAGACGCTCCCCGCTCCCGAAGAGCACGTTCAATGTCTTCGGCGTGTGCAACCACGTCTTCCAGTTCCTCGTCAGACAAAAGACCGAGAACTGGAAGTCGCAAGCGTGCCACGATTTCCTTCCCCTCTGCCACAGCCATGCCCCCGCCCATGCGATGGACCAAAGATGCTGCTGTAAGGAGCGACTCCGCATCCCGGCCGACAACGAGAAGGTTGTGTGCGTCGTGCGCAAAACTGCTCGCATACCCCCCGCTTGACAGGCCGAAGCCCTCGAGAAGAGCCATGCTTCTGGAGGACGGATCTGTGCGTGAGAAGACCCCGATTAGGCACAAGTCTTCCCCATCCTCAAGGTCCGCAAAACCGGCGCGGAGCTCAACATCCACCTTATCCAGTCCCGCTACCGTGTTCTCTTTGTTGAGAAGTTTGATCGCTCTGACCTGAGCTTGCTGCTGGCCACGGCCACTCGGCACCAGGCGGAAGTCATCGAGGACGAATGGTCCGGGCACCGCCGGTGCATGGACGCGCGAGGGGTTCGGGACAACATCGGCAAAGGCTCCGGCAACAGCTTGGCCAGCCTCGCCCACCAGCTTACCGGAAACGTAGACCGTTCGAGGAGGGAAGGACGAGAGACTGTCAAGGGCAAGGAAATCGGCGAATCGTCCCGGAGCAATGGCTCCGATGCGGTGAAGGCCAAGATAGGTCGCCGGACGGATGGTGGCGGAAGCGACAGCTTCAACGGGAGGGAACCCCTCCGTAATCGCGGTGAGAAGGATCGTCGACAAGTGGCCGCTTCGAAGCTCTGAGGGAACGACATCGTCGGTAACTAGCAAGATGCGGGATCTGTCCTTGAGGTTCTTGACGACCCCGATGTTGTCCTTGGTGAGTGATTTTCTCTGTAGCATCACGAAGAGCCCCTTCGACAGCTCCTCCTGGATCTTCGCCGGTGTCATCAGCGTATGATCTGAGACAACGCCGAGTCTGGCATACCGCGACAGATCCATCCCCAGCAGATCGGGATTGTGCCCCTCGATTCTCAGTCCTGTCCGCAGTGAGACGCCTCCCAGAGCCATGATGCGATCATCGCCTCTCACAACGCCACGGTAGTCATGGATCTCTCCCAGGGACACGGCTGCAGGGTCAGAAGCGAGACGCTCGATAGCGGCAGCGTCGAGCTCCGAGTTCGGCGTCTCGACATCTGCAGAGACGATGGGAACAACACTCGGCACTGCCCAGTAAATCCGCAGTATCAAGTCCCGGCCAAGACCCATGAACCAGCGCACACCTTCTTCGCCGGCAACGTTTGCGACCTCATGCGGGTCTGCAAGCACCGCTGTCGTGCCGTGTGGCACCACGGCCTTCGCAAAAGTATGCGGAAGCAAGAGGCTTGACTCGATGTGCATGTGAGTGTCGATGAGACCGGGTACCACCAGCGCTCCGTCAAGGTTTGTTGTCGTGTCTCCGATCACGGACGCAGGGGGATCACCCGGTTCCACAAACTGGAACCGTCCATCAGCAACGGCAAACCAGCCTTCGAAGATCTGCAGCCGGAACACGTCAACGATCCGGGCATGGGTGAACAGCGAGTCGACGCTCTCTGCTGCTGCGATATCCGAATACGTCACACTATCCTCCTTCTAATCAATAACGTCTGCAGACAAGGCCGCGAGGCGGCAGGCCGCCAGGCCGCCGCCTCACACGCCCGGAGAGAGTTCACAGCACTAGGAGCTACCTGCAAACCACGTGTTCCAGAAGCTAAGGGGCATGGCAAATGGATGCGTCTCGCTATCAAGGTTCTCCACGTTTGCAGTGCTTACGAACATTGGGTATCCGAACCCGATGGTGATAAACGGGACCTCCTGATAGACCAGTCCCTGTATTTTCTCCCAGGCCGCGTATCGCGCCTCAAACGTTGTTGCCTTCGTCAGTTCGTCCTGCGCCGCGTTCTTCTCGGGTGAGTCCCAGTGAGGCACGTAGGAGGAACTGTATAGCGTGACCATTGCCGGATCGGGCTTGAAGCTGAAGGTTGAGGAAGCCAGGTCGAACAGCTCCGGCTTCTGGCGGACCGATGCATAGGTCGCCCAGTCATACGTCTCCGTCTTGACATTAAGTCCGGCCTCTCTCAACTGCTCAGCGACCACGAGCGAGAACTTGTAGATTTCAGGAACAGTTGATGGGAAGACGAAGACCAGCGGTTCACCCGCGTAGCCCGCTTCTTCAGCAAGTTGGCGTGCCTTGACCGGATTAGCTTGATTGTAGAGCGGATTTGTGTCGGCCTCGGGGACGAACCAGATGGTCCCCGGCGGGAACATGGATCCACTCAGCGTCCAGAACGTGGGGTCCCCGTAGGTGGCCTCAAGGATTGACTTCATGTCCAACGCAGCGAGCATCGCTTGTCGCAGCTTCAGGTTTGTGGTTACGCCCTCGGAGTTGTCGATCATCACAGCTGGGAAGGTCGGGGGCGAGAGAAGCAGTGCCTGCAGGCTTGTATTCGCGGCGACTTGGTTGTAGAGGTCGACTGACACGTTCTCGATAAGGTCGAAGTCCCCAGACTGAACGCCGGCAAAGCGCGCGTTCTCGTCGGAGACCGGATAGATCATGATTGTGTCAAAGTACGCTACCTTCTTACCGGAATACCCATCCGGCGGCAGATCCACCGGGGCATAATCCGTGAACCTCACCAGTCTGATGTACCGGTTCGGCATCCATTCATCGAACTTGTAAGGGCCAGTTCCAATGACATCTTCAGGAGTGATGGGGTCTCTTGTTACAGACCCGATGATTTCCGCAGGCATGATTACAGGGCCGCCGGTAGCGTTGGACAAGAGACTGATCGCAACACCACTCATGTTGGTCTTCAGATAGACTTCGAACGTCAAGTCGTCAGGGGTGGCGACATGGTCAACAGCCCTCCACAACATGGACCCATTCTGTCCATACATCCCCCAACGCGTGACCGACGCAGCGACGTCCTCTGAAGTCATGGTCTTCCCGTTGTGGAACTTGACTCCGTCCCGCAAGTGGAACACGACCGTCAATCCGTCGCTGGAGACTTCGAAACTCTCGGCAAGCATAGGAACTGGCTTCCATTTGGAATCAAATTCACACAGTGTTTCGAAGACGTTCCGACCTACGGTAACTACCTTCCAGTCAGTGGTCAGCATGGGGTCCAGGTGTGGCGGCTCCCCATTCATGGCATATCGGAAGGTTCCCCCCATCTGGGGCTCGCCGGCAAACGTAAAGAACGTCAAACACGTTACCGATAGAAGAATCAGCAAGACACTCGCTCTCATCTTCATTCCTCGACCTCCTTTGTCTGTCTTCCCACTTCGAAACCTTCGGTATGTACGCGTGTTTTCGCTTCATCACCTCCTTCTTGCGATGAGTATAGTTAGAGGGTAGGATGAGGGCAAATACTTATCGAATACATATACATAGGTTCGATACACCTATGATTGGCGCTAAACTCGCCGCTTCTCCCTCAGTCGCACTTGGCAGCCATCTCGGAGCGCAAATGCGACCGTGAATACCTTGCATTCGTTCG
>CAZBSW010000037.1:0-11054 GCA_964494835.1 uncultured Thermotogae bacterium | reverse complement strand
ACGGGGAGGCTTTCCGGTAAGACGGAGAGAAATCAAATGGAGGTTTAACCATGCATAGACCGACCAATGTGCCGTTGGAGCAGACGCAGCCAGCAGCCGATGATCTCATCAGCTATAGGGATCTCGCTTTCAAGATGGAAAGGCTGAGAGGCAATCCGCGAGTCTTGGTGACAAGTCCGGGAAGATCTCACGAAGGAAGGGATGTCTTTCTTGCCGCGGTCAGCTCACCGGAGAACATCAAGTCATTGCACGTCATCAGGGCGGAGATCCTCGAGGCTAGTGCGGTTCAGAGGGAACGGAAGAGCTTGAGGGATGTGGCCTCACAGTCAACGATATCCGATATCCCTCCCAAGAACCTCACCCCGGCTGTTCTCTTTGCTGGGCTCTCTTTCGGCCACGAGGCAGCACATGTGGAAGCGTTGGTTCAATTGATCGACCACCTGGCTACGAGCAATGAGAAGGACGTGGAAGAGATCCTTGCGAAAATGGTGGTGCTGGTCATGCCGATGATTAATCCAGACGGACGGATGCACGCTATTGATGAGTGGCGCAAGTTTCCGCTTTCTACCGGCTGCAACGGGTCAGGGAATGCCTTCGGATTTCTCTTGAACCGTGATTACCTGCATCTGATCCATCCTGAGACGCAAGCGGTGTTGAAAGTGTTCCAGGATTGGGAGCCCCTGCTCTGCCTGGATCTACACGAAGACAAGGTTATCCTGGATGTTGAACGCCCCGAGATCTGTTGGTGTCCTCCTTACTGCGATAAGCCGTATGCTGAAACCCTTCGTTCCGAGCTGATGAGCATTGTCGATGAGGTTGGTGATGTGGTTGCGGAGGAGTGGAAGCGTCATGGGTTCAACATGATGTACGATCCTGAAGGAAGGGATAGCCTTCTCCCGGTAGCTAGCCTGGGAGGGCGTGCTGATCTTACCTTCCTCCATCACAACAGTATCTCCTTGATCACAGAGAGCGCGCGGACGCCAGGTAGTCAGACGTGGCTGGCCCGGGTAACTCAGAAGTATTCAGCTGCGATGGCTGTTTTGAGGTATCTGGCCAAAGACCCACAGAAGTACGTGCGAGTAGTCATTGAAGCGAAGACGACCGTTCCCCCACGGGATCACTATCCTGCCTATGTAGTTCCCATCGATAAGGGAGATCCTACCGGGCTTTACCGACTAACCCTCACGTTAGACAGGCATGGGATAGATTACTACAAGGTTGAGAATCCCTATTCCGCCTATGTGATCCCCTGTGACCAGCCGAAGATCGAGATTATCAAGACCCTCTTTGGTGACAAAGGCGAAAAGGATCAGATCCTTCTTGGCGGCTTCGGGATCGCCGGCTTTTCACTGGACAAACTCCCCAAGGAGGAGCAGGAGGCGCTTAGGTCCGCTCCTCTTGCTTTAGCAGAAGGAACTAAGGTCCCTCGGATTGAGATTCTTCCTTCCGTCGCCACGCCATCGGCTTACCTTTTTGAGGACTCCATTTTCGGGATCACGTTTGCCAATCGTCTGTTGAAACGAGGCATATCAGTATCCCGGATAGCGAAAGGACAGAAGGTGTCCGATAGGGACTATTGGCCAGGCACCTTCATAGTAGAAGGGGTCTCCGAACAAACGCTACATGCCATAGGTCGAGACCTGGGGGTCTTACTTCGCCCCAGCAAGGAAGGGGTTGGCAAGACAGAATCCCTCACTTTGCCCAAAACGGCTCTCTACAGTGGGCAGGGAGTAGACATGCAGCACTACGTCCACACGGCCCATATTGCATGGGCGTTAACCCAGATGGAATTCCCCTACATCGAGGTGAGAGAAGACCAGTTCAAGGGGGATGTACTTGCCTGTGTGGACGCATTCATTGTGCCGGCCGGAGAAGCCAAGGAAATACTGAAGGGGCGAGATCCCAATGGAATCTGGAATGCTTATCCCTGGGAGCCCCCTGGAGATCCACGCGGTGTAGAAAAAGACGGCTTGAGGCACATCGTGAACTTCGTCAAGGGCGGTGGGACCTACATTGGCATCGGAGCAGGGGGAGGCGCGCTGGCGAGCCAGGAGTTCTCTGGGCTGATGGATTTCCACATCGAAGACGAAATCCAAAGCAAAGGGCAAATGCTTCTGAAGTTGGAAGCTATTGATCATCCCTTGTTATGGGGATACCGGGGATGCCACAACGACTCTGGAAAGTGGGTGGAGCGGATAATCCCCACCATGTACTATGGGGAGAGGCTATTTGGTACCCCGGCTAGTCCAATGATGAAGACCGGACCGAAGGTAACGGTCCTAGCATCCTACCAGAAACTGACTCCTGCGCTTGAGTTCTTCCCTGACGACGCGGTAGAGGAGTCCGCCTACCGGGGCCGGCCAGCGATTGTGTTTCAGGAAGTTGGCAAAGGGAAGGCGATTGTATTTGGGGTGAACATCGGCTTTCGCGCCATCTGGACAAGTACCTTCCGCTTTCTCGCAAACGCCCTATACCAATAGGAACAGAGTCCCGGAGGAATAAGAATTACAAATCCCCGGGACTTTCTTCGACGTATGGAAAAACTAGATGTTCACCAGTCCAGCCCTAGAGTGGCTGATAGCAGGAGGTATTGTAATATTGCGAATCAATTGTATCCAATCGAAGCGAGGTGCAAACGTGTCGTTTTCTAAACTTGCGAAAGCTATCTTTGAGAAAACAGCCGAGGCTAAGCTCCCAGGGTTGAGTATGCACTTGTAAAGGAGAACCAGGTCATCTGGACAAGAGCCTTCGGGTTCCGAGATCTAGAAAGCGGCCTTGTGATCTGTCCCGATTGGCCTGCCGCCGTTCAGAGCTCCAAGTAGCCGAATGCCAGATCCCGGCTGGCTATTCTTCTAGTGCGATGGTGTGAACGGGGACACAGTTCACCTCGCGGCAGCCAGCACACAAGTTCTACAGTCAGTCCCGCAGACTCCACCGCGACCAGCGTAGTTCCGTCCTGAACGCCATTACCGACGTTTCGTGTCCTACGTCGCTAGACGAGGTCGTGCCTTTTCCGTTTTGGCCCACGCTCTTAGGTTCGAGCCCCCTAGAGTTCCGTGATGCACATCACATTTGCTCGTTGGGCAAAACCCCTTGCCCATAAGGCCGTTATCGCAATGGGAAACGCGATGCTGACATCAGGCGTGCGTTTTCCCGTATGGACAGATGTACAAGCACAGCCCACAGACATCGAGACCGATCCGATCTTTCTGTGCAGCAAGGTGCTCGCTGCACCTGCTTGCGGTGAACCGAAGCTCGCGGGCTTCTACCTCACGAAACGATCGGCCAGTGAATGCTTGAACCGGGCAGATATCGACACATTCGGTACAGCTACCGCACCTGGATTCGATGCGCTTGGAGGACGGCTCGAGCTGTAGATCGGTGAGCACAGTCGCGAAACGCATACGAGGGCCAAATTGCGGCGTTATCAGCAAGCAGTTCTTTCCAATCCAGCCAAGACCTGCCAGATGTGCGGCTGTCTTGTGGGGGAAGATCGACCGAAGTGCCTTCTGATCCACGGTCTGAGAAGCGGGGACGGGCAACGCGACGAACCCAGCTGCCTGGATCGCCTCAGCGAGATGTGACGCTACAAGATCCAATCGTAGGTTGATGACGTCATAGGCATGATGCTTGTACAATAACGCCGCCTCTGCTGACAGAGACTGAAGGCGGTCCACTACGGGGTTCGGCAACGCAATGCCCAGTGACGCGGCCCAGATTGCTTCCCCAAGTGGCTCGCGATACCGGACACTGATCTGATCGGCCACACTCGAAACCTCTGAGTAGCCGAATTTGGATACGTGTGCCGACTCAAGGATGCGTTGTACTTCTTGCTGTGCTGCTACCTTTGCAGGTTTCGTCATTCCCTCCAACCGTACTCTGCCAATTCAGTCACCATTCATCGATCATGCCGCACCTTCTTACTCCCAGGTTTTACCACGATTCAACTGGCGAAAGCCATTCCCCATTCGTATCGCGTTTCATCTAACCTCAACAGCTGTAGGGGCTTTCTTGCTTGGAAACGTGGGCCAAACGGTCGAGGGCTCATGACCCCGACCGCCCCCTCGTTCCCTCATCGCCCGCCGCTGAAGGCTCCTCCCTGTGATCTACGATGTTCCTCATATTTCGACTATGTTCCGACCTTCTCGATCTGCATCCGGACGTTCCCTTCCGGGTCAGGGCAGATGACGACGTTGTCCGTTGCCATCCAGTCGTCCGGCTCAAGACGGCGCTGTTTGGCCGGGAGGAGTGGCATTAAGGATTGGAGGGCGTAGTAGCAGAACGGCTGGGGAAGGTAGAGGGAGCTTCCTCGAAGAAGTGCCATCATTCCCGGAGCCATGCCGGCTGTACAGATCCCTTCGACACGCTCGACGCGAATCAGGAGGTCGCCCAGCTTCGGATGAGGCGCCGAACCGCGCGCAACCGAGGTCGATCCGATCGGGCGGCGTTCGATATTCCAGATGGTTCGCCCGGCGGGATCGGGGCATTGGACCCTGTGAACCCGCGGGAGCCAGTCGTTCGATTCAGAGAATTCACGCTCTTTGCCGACAAAGAAGGGCAGTGCGCTCTGCAGCGCATACACACAGATCGGCCCACCATCGGGGAAATGCAGTTGTCCATTACGAACCAGGTACCCCTTTCCGGGCAGCATAGGCATGTCCGCGGTGCACGTTCCTACGATCCGATCGACCGATACCCAAAGCTCCTGCATGTCAATCCTCCAATTCCAATTCCACACGCTTGGCTCGCGTCGGCAAGCCGGTGACAACGTCCCAATTCCGTGCTACGTAGTACTCGTTGAGCATCAATTCGAGCTCGACTCGCGATCCGGCCGACGGCGAGTCTTCTGGCCCAGCCGGTTCGTGGGTGAACCGCCGCGGTAGCCGATCGTCCCTGCGAGTTAGCCCTAGACGTGCGTTGATCAATCGCTCGGCGTTGATGATTCGCTCGCCGACTCGGCGCACGGCTTCCCTCGTCCAATCTTCTCCGGTGGTCGCCGAAAGCAGTTCGGCCGTCTCGTGCCAATCGAGAACTTCCATGTTGTTGTAGGTATTCTTGCAGACCCCAAGTGCATCGGAGACTGCCGCCCTCTCCTCGAAATCCTTAACCAACAAACCTTTGCCGTGCCACGCAAGGCGATCCGCGGTTTCTGCTATGCCATACCGGCGGAGACCCTCCTCTGGATCTCCAGAGAATTCGAACCACGGCTCCGAACGCAGGTGATCGGCGCCACGACTCGACACGGCATTTCCAAGCCCGTATCCCTTCATTGCCCTCACGTCGGCCTGGAAGAGCTCCAATCCCTTAACCTCCATTGCGAGATCGATGCCGCGTCCGTGCTTTCGAGCCGCAGACCGAACACCATCGGCGACCAGATTGCCGAGCGCTTCCCGCCTTGCGATCCACTCGATCATCTGCAGAACGGTCTCACCACTTCCAAATCGTAGATCCAGGCCAAATGTTTCGTTGCCGCGGATCATCCCGCGCTCGCGCAGCTCCATCAACCAGGCGATCGTCTCGGAGACGCTGATCGCGTCGAGTCCGAGGCGGTTGCAGCGGTCAACGGCGTGGAGTGCCAAGGGAAGATCGGATACGCCGACCCGCGAGGTGAACCCGGCAAGCGGCTCGTACTCAGGTCCCTCGAACCGCAGGTCAGGAAACCGCGGGTCGTCGATCTCCAGATACCGGCTGCACGGGATCGTGCACGCGAAGCAGGCCTTGCTGCGAACCTTGTACCGCCTCTCGATCGTCTCACCGGATACAGCCTGGTAGGCATCGAACGTGCCGGACTGGAAGTGTCGCGTCGGAAGGCCGCCGAGGTTCTGGAGAACGGTGATCAGGTGCGTTGTCCCAAGCCGTGAGCGAATCTCGTATTCAGGATGGGTCAGAATCCGGTCATTCAATCGGTCGATGGATTCCGCGAATCGCGCCGGCTCGGCAACACCGACGCTACGTGTGCCGCGTACGGCCACGGCCTTCAGGTTCTTCGAGGCCATCAGCGTTCCCATACCGGTGCGGGCTGCGGCACGAACAAGATTCGCGAAGACTCCAGCGAATAGGACACCGCGTTCGGCTGCGGGACCGATTGTCGCGACCTGGGTATCACGATCTCCGGTCAATTCTACAATCGCCCGTGTCGCGTCGACCGTGTCAAGTCCCCAGATCTCCCGAGCGTCGAGAAGATCAGCACGATCGTCACGAATCCACAGAACTACCGGATGCTTTGCCCGCCCGATGATCTCCAGTTGGGACAGCCCGGCAAACCGCAATTCCGGGCCGAAGAAGCCACCGGCATTCGAATCGCCGAGAATACCGGTTTGTGGTGACCGACCGCTGACGCTGAATCGTGCGCCTCCGGGGAACGACGTACCGACCAGCGGTCCGGCGGCAAAGAAGAGCGGCGCATTGGGAGCCAGCGGGTCGATCGTCGGATCGAGACCACGGTAAAGACGCTCGATGTTTGCCCCGCGACCGCCGAGGTAGCAATCAATTGAGCTCGGGTCGATCGGCCGCCGCTCGCAGCGCCCGTCGGTCAAGTCGATGCGCAGAAGCTCACCGGGGGTCCATCGAAACGTCATCACTCGACCTCCACACGGATCAGAGCTCCGGTGACACAGGCCTCCGCACAGTCCGTCGCCCCGTCGCATAGATCGCAAGTCAGGGGAAGAGACTTTGACGGATGCATGCCAAGCGCGTTGTACGGGCAAGAAGCGGCGCAGACACCGCAACCACAACACTTTGCTGCATCGACCTTCAGACCGCCAATCGCCGTACGCTGCAGAGCACCGGCCGGGCAGCTGGCGATGCACGGTGCTTGATCGCAGTGGCGACAGATAATCGGCCGATCGATTCCGGCTGCGTCGTCCTTGACGACACGCAATCGAGCCTCTAGAGCGCCGAAAACGCCGGAATGGCCGAACGTGCATGCCACTACGCATGCACGGCATCCGGTGCAGCGGTCAGGTTGGCTCTCGATTCGAGCACGCATGGTCAAGGATCGAGTCTACGGAAAGCATGACTAAAGGCAAGGACATTCTGACACGGTGCATCGAACTGTGCTATGGCGACGCGGGTGAAAGACGAAGACGGGCACCGTAGTCGTGAATTTGGAACCGTGCGATGGCCGAGTCGAGAGGTTGTAGCAGAACTCCTTGGCTAGCTGAGCTGGAATCCGTAAACTCCATACTTCCAAACTGCAGACAGAACAGAAGTTCTTCCTACAGTCGTATAGACGCCAGAACGTCCCTATTCTTGTGATTCTGTGGATGTACGTTGACGCGACAGGTTCCTAACATACTGACGCACAAATCGCAGCCTCGCCTGTCCGAGGGTCGATTTGTGAACGGGAGTTTGTTGCCTGGGACGAGTGGTGTCATTGCTGTGCCCTCTACTGATTCCTGCCAGATGGGTGATCATCTCGTCCGAGTCGCCGCTTGCACGCCCGGCCAGGCTATTGGAATTGGTGCCCATGTTGCTCAGCGCGTCAGCTTCGGATCCAACGCATCTCGCAGACCATCGCCGAACAGGTTGATCGCCAAGACGGACAACATGATCATCAGTCCCGGGAACGTGATCATCCACCAGGCCATTCGGACATACCGGCGCCCCTCGCTGAGCATCGCGCCCCACTCCGGTGTTGGCGGTTGAGCCCCCATTCCGAGGAAGCTCAGCGCTGCGGCGATCAGTATTGCATTGGCAACTTCCAGAGTGGAGACAACAATGAACGGCGCGACAACATTAGGCAGGATATGACGGAACATGACAAGCCATCTACTGCACCCCAAAGCAAGGGCTGCCTCGACGTACGTGTTTTGCTTTGCAGAGATGGTCGAACCTCTTACCAAGCGGACGTACATCGGGATGTCACTGATGCCGACGGCAAGCATGACATTCCCAAGGCTGGGACCTAGAATCGCCATGATGAACAAAGCTAGCAGGATGCCGGGAAAGGCCAGCATGATATCCATGAGGCGCATGATCAATAGATCGAAGGTCCCCTCGAAGTAGCCCGAGATCAGCCCAACAAACAGTCCTATGGTACCGCCGAGTCCAACCGCGACGAGCCCGATGACAAGAGAGAAACGCGTACCAAAGATCACGCGAGTGGCAATGTCGCGACCCAGATCATCCGTGCCCATCAAGTGGCGGAGGCTCGGAGATTGAAGAGATTCTCTTGGGGAGATACCTCTAGGATCATAGGGCGATATGAGGCCGCCAAACAGTGTGAGAAGGATCAGGCACGCGAGGATCGACACACCCACGAACGCGCTGGGGCTCTTCAGGAGACGCCTAACTGCAATGCGAGTGGGCGACTCGATCACTCCACCGCTCATCCGTGCGTGCTGATTTCCGCTCATCGGTAGTTGATCCGTGGGTCAAGAAGAGAATACGAAAGGTCGACCAGAAGGTTCACGATCACGTAGCTCACTGAGGTTACGAGGACGATTCCCTGAACGAGGGGAATGTCGTGGACCTTGATCGCGTCTACCAGCATTCGTCCTAGTCCCTCCCGACCGAAGACGCTTTCGACCACCACCGCACCGGAGAGGAGCCTCCCGAACTGCACGCCGACGACAGTGACGACCGGGATCAAGGCATTCTTGAGAGCATGCCGATACAGGACTACCCTCTCGTGCAGACCCTTGGCTCTTGCGGTGGTTATGTAGTCCTGTTTGAGAACCTCCAACATGCCAGAACGAACCAGGCGTGCTACCATCCCGGCAGAACCAAGCCCAAGCGCCACTGCCGGAAGAATCAGTCGGCCAATCCCTCCCGTGCCGACAATCGGCACCCACTTCAGGTGAACCGCAAACGCGATGATCAGTAGGAGACCGAGCCAGAAGCTGGGCATGGACACACCGGCCAGTGCGACGAACATCCCGGTTGTATCTACCCATGTCCGATGGTGCTTCGCCGAGAGAACGCCCAAAGCCAATCCGAGGAGTAGAGAACACCCCAAACTGGCGGTCGCTAGTTCAACCGTGGCTGGCATCTGCTGCCGGATCAGCGTTGCAACAGGCACGCTCTTGGACATCGAGCGCCCTAGATCGCCTCGCAAGAGGCGGGAGGTGTATCGGCCGTATTGGACAAGCAGTGGGTCGTTCAATCCCAGCTCTTCTCGAAGCGATTCGACCCGCTCTTCCGTAAGGGCAAACCCCAACATGATCACGGCTGGGTCACCCGGGAGAAGGTGAATCATCAAGAACGTGACGGTTATGAGTCCCCAGAAGACCGGAATCGAAGCCAGGAGCCTGTGGATTAGGTACCTGCTCATGGCACTCCCTGAAAAGCGTCATACCTGTGATGGAGCGTCTTCAACGTACCCCTGAGAGTCCGCGCGGTGAGATGCGAACGTCCCAAGAGAGGGACACGACGGCGCCTTTCGCATGTGATCACCCCACAATGCACGCATCTCGTTGTCTCAAGCTTGCGTGCACAGGACCCAGGAAGGCTCACCTTGATTGGTTGCTCCCCTCGTGGCCACTGGAGCAGCGCAGTTGCCGGTGTGACATGCCCTGTGCCTGCCTTCGAGGAGAAGCAACCATGGGGAGAATTCCGCGATCGGCACCTGTACATGTGGATGTTCCCTCAAGCCTTGTAGGCCACTTGGTACACAACGGCATTCGCCCGCGCCGCCGGTGTGGTGACGATCGCGATGATGTAGGCCGATCGCGGAGCCGTTAGCGTGTACGAGCGATGACCGAACCAGTCGGTGAGTAAGCCGATTTCCTGGCCCACCTCTACATAGTCACCGAGCTTCACCTGGGGATGGAAGATGCCTTCTTCTTCGACGCGCCAGAAATCGGACGTGAGTTCCTTGGTGTCCTCAACCCGCTCGATCTTGCCCGCGATCATACCGAGCAGTTTCATAACGTTTGTGAAGCCCCTCAGGTGTACCCGAACGGATTCTTCATCCAAGACCCCTTGGCCGCCGGCCTCGGCCAGGATGGCCGGGATTCCCGCCGCCTGAGCTGCAGAATTGAGGTCCGAGCCGTAGGATGGAGAGGTCATTCCAGCGAACGTAACGAGAAAGGGCACATCGTAGGCTCGCCCGAGCTCGCGACACCGCTGACCAAGGGCAGGATCAGTTGGTTCTCCAATACCGACGTACGGTACCAACGCCTCGAAGATGTCCCCTCCGTGGACGTTCAGCACGCAGTCCGCGCCCTTAATAACCTCCGAGAACACAAGATCGGCCAGAACATCGGTGTAGCTGCCCTGGGGGTTCCCCGGAAAAACGCGGTTGAGGTTCTTCCCATCCACCGGACATACGGCCTCTGATCGTTCGAGGAACGCGGGCAGATTGCAGATTGGGACGATGCGCAGGGTCCCCTTCAGATTCTCAGGCACGGTCGCCTTCGACAGGCGAAGTGCCGCTTCGATACCCGGGTACTCCGAGCCGTGAACCCCCGCCACGATGCAAAGGGTTGGCCCGTCACCCTTCCCGCGGATTTGTATTAACGGAACGCGGATTTCTCCATCCCGATGAGATCTTCTCAGCAGCTTCTCTTCGATTTCCACTTTCGGCATAGCTGATCCCTCCTTTCTCGGGCCGGTGTCGAACGTGCTTCTCGGAGCTTGCCAATCTCACTGCGAGCCTTCTTGCCCTCTGCGCTCACAACGGATGGGATCGGCTTCATCGCACAGATAGGCATAGCTGTTCAAGTAGTGACGTTTCCCAGTACGTAGAGCATATCCCCGGGATTGGCCAGGCCCAGCGTTGTTACGTTTGTCAGGATTGCATGGGAAGGGGAACGCACGGTCTCCACCATTTCGCCTGCGAGATCGACGATCTCTCCAAGGATGTCTCCTTCTCCCACTTCCTGGCCAGCGCGCACGCGAGTCACCACGAGTCCTCCCCTAGCCGCAAACAACACATGTCCTCCGACAAGCACGGTTGGGGAAACCTGAGCCGGGGGCCCGGGCAGTATGTGAACGCTGCACATGACGTTCCTGAGTCCGTCGAGTGTGAGGTCCACTAATCGGGGCTCCAGCTTCCCTTCGCCTCCCACTTCGCAGACGGCGGCAGGGATTCCGATGAGAGGGGCTTCAGT
>CAZBSW010000036.1:0-11072 GCA_964494835.1 uncultured Thermotogae bacterium | reverse complement strand
CTTCTCGCTTGAGCTCTTTTCTCCCGCAATCACGGGTATCGCTGCATCATTGACCGCAAAGTCGGCGTAGATATCGAGCATGCGCATAGTTTCTTCCTTCGCCTCATCCGCGTTTGCGTGTGCTGTATGCCCTTCTTGCCAGAGGAATTCCGTCGTGCGTAGGAACAACCGCGGCCGCATCTCCCAACGAACGACGTTTGCCCACTGGTTAATGAGAAGTGGAAGGTCACGATAGGAGTTGATCCATTGGGCAAAGGCATGTCCGATCACTGTCTCAGACGTCGGCCGCACAACAAGCGGCTCTTCCAGTTTCTTCCCCCCACCATGCGTCACAACGGCAAGCTCAGGCGCAAACCCCTCTACATGCTCGGACTCCTTTTCGATGAAGCTCATGGGAATGAAGAGCGGGAAGTAGGCGTTTTGATGCCCGGTTGCCTTGAACCGCCGGTCAAGTCCGCTCTTGATATTCTCCCACAGCTCGTAGCCGTACGGCTTGATGATCATACAGCCGCGAACCGGCGCATAGTCGGCCAGGTCCGCCATCTTCACCACATCGGTATACCAGCGGGAATAGTCCTCACTGCGGGGGGTCACGCCTTGCGCTTCCATAACGATCCTCTCCTCTTACTTGAAGCCCCGATAAGCCGGATGATTGTGCCGCTCTTCCCATCATTCCAAACCAGCGAAGACAGACGGGCGACAACCCCGTAAGTGTAACAGCTCGATCGACGAACGAAAACAGAGAACGGGGCCCTCTTGAGGCCCCGCTCTCGCAATCTACTGTGGAAGATCGGAGGTAACAATCGTTCTTGCTGCTCTCGTATACCATACAATACCAACTTAATGAAGAGATGGCGTGTGAAGGCTGTGAGGAAAATGTGAATCAGCACCCGAATGTGTGGAGAACCCTCACTCGGCAAAGCCGAAGGTAACGCTGAATGCCTTCAATCGCAGCAACTCCGTGTCCAGCGGTTGAGATGATACGACCATCCCAGCAAACAGGGAGAGAATCACATGCCACTCATCCCCTTGCTAATGCGCTGAATCGATCAACTCGGGCATATAATACTCATGGACGCCCCGGTTTGAGTGTCGTATCCATAAACTGCGAAGAATCAACCATCCTTACGCGGTGCCTGTCGCGGTGCCTGTCACCGCAATTCTCCCAGCGCCCGCTTAACATCTGGCACTGCATCTTGCATATCGCTCATTCTAATCCTCGCATCTATACGTTGGATTTCAGCCGATCATGCTCGCAACCCCACGCGCAACTAGGGCAACCGCGAGGGCTGTGGCTGTGGTCAATCCGAGGATTGCAGCGGTGCGTATGCGGCCGAGCTCGTGTGCCAATGCAGCGATAGTTGCTACACACGGGATGTAGAAGAGCACGAACAGGGCAAATGTCATCATCTGCCCCGCGGAGAGGACTGAGGCCACCTGTGTCGTCCCCAATGCCTGGAATAGCATGATCAGTGTCAGTTCCTTGCGAAAGACGCCGAAGATGAGTGTTACCCCAACGCTCACGGGAAGGCCGAGGGCCCATGTAATCGGCAAGAACCCGAGGTTGAGGTAGTGGCTGATATGCGTGTACTCAAATATGCTCAAGAGAAGACTCCCGCCGATGAGAAGCGGCCAAGCAAGAACGACAAAATCACGCGCCCGCAGCCACACATTGGCCGCAATGACACGTGGAGATGGGACCTTATAAGACGGGATCTCCAGTATCAAACCGGGCGTAACGCGTGGGAAGATCTTGGTCATCACTTTTCCCGCAACGGCAACGACGAATATATTGATGATGTACAAGAGGAAGGCAAGCGTTGGCCCGAGAAAGTAGCCGACGAGACCGAAGATGACGGTAGTACGCGCAACACAGGGGACCATTACAGAAAGCGACGCCGTGATGAAGCGGTCGCGGGGGGAATCGAGGATACGTGTCGCCATTACTGCGGGTACGCTGCATCCGTAACCCAGGATCAGGGAAATCACAGACTTTCCGTGCAGGCCGATCTTGTGCATGAACACGTCCATCAGGTAACCGGCACGCGGCAGATATCCCACGTCTTCAAGTACGGCAAGGCCGGTCAGGAAGGGAACTAAATACGGAAGGACAATGCCGATCGCGCCGGCGATTCCTTGGATAAGTCCTCTGAGAAGGAAGAACCACAGCCCTTCGGGGTTGATGACCGTAGCGAGTCCGTCGACCCAGCCATCGAAAAGCCCCATTATTGGCGCCTCGACAAGCGCCCCCACCTTAAACACAACGAAGAAGAACCCATACATTATTGCGGCGAAGAAGACGTAACCCAGAATCGGATGCATGAGGAGCGCGTCGATGTGATCGCGCAGGCCGATTGTCGGCGATCCGACTGTGGTCACCGCCTCGAATATGTTCATCGCCAGGTGGTGACGCTCGCCAGATAGGATCTCCTCACCACTACGGCCACGCGCTCGGGTAAGCTCGTCCCTTCGTTCCTCCACCGCCCTCAGATCAGTCAGTCCACCCCTCTTTACCCTTTCGGCGAAGAATTGGTCCCCTTCCAGAAGCTTGACCGCGATCAGTCTCGTGGGAAATGTTGTCTTCGCGGGGATTTCTCGTCGGATATGTTCAGCCAAACCATGAACAGCGGCCTCCACATCTGCGCTGTACTTCGGAGGAGTGACCTGCGGCTTGGCCCGCGCCGCGTCCACAGTGAGAAGTGCCGCCTCTCTTACGCCGCGCCCACGGACGGCGATCGCCTCGACAACGGGAACGCCGAGCTGCACAGAGAGCGCGTCAGGATCGATCGACAACCCCTTGCGCCTTGCCTCGTCCTCCATGTTCAGACATAGGACGATGGGAATTCCCATTTCCATGAGCTGTAGGGTGAGCTCGAGCCCGCGACTGAGGAGCGAAGCATCGACCACATTCAATACCGCATCGATCTTCCCATCGACCAGAAACCCACGTGTCTCTGCCTCTGCCTGATCGGTCGAGGTAAGCGAATAGGTCCCGGGAAGGTCGACGACTTCCGCCCGCCTGCCACCGATCATCGCCTCACTCTTCATGTACTCTACCGTCGTCCCCGGCAGATTAGACGTGCTGGCTTTGTAGCCGACGATGTGGTTGAAGATCGTGCTCTTGCCACAGTTGGGCTGTCCAACGAGTGCAATCCGAATCATGGATCCCTCTGACACTTCAGTCGGCTCCGTTTGCAGTAACCAAGCGGTCCTTATTGCGGCGGCATTTGCCGCAGTACCCAAACAGCTCAACCTTAGCTCCAACAAGCTCGAAATCGGCCGGTACGACGAGTGAGTCCAGGGACGCCAGTGGAGGGATTTCGAATACCTCTCCACAGACAAGGCACACACAATGATAATGATTCCGCAGCCGCACTTCGTAGTGTTCGTGTCCGTGTCCGAGATTACTCGCTTCGATGAGCCCGAGTTCGGAGAAGAGCTTTACCGTTCGGTACACGGTAGAGAGATTGATCCGCGGATCGTTTCTCTTAGCAAGGTCATAGAGTTCACTTGCATCAAGGTGCGCATTATGAGCGATAAGCTGAAGCAATAGCCGGCGCTCGGCAGTCACCCGCTTCCCCGCTCTACGTAATACACTCATCGCCTGTGTGACATCCATTTTCGCTCCTACACAGCGCTCCCTCTTATCTATTCCGGCTCGACTAAGATCCGGCGTGCCACTCCGCGGCCCAATGCCACTCGGCTACCATGAATCTCGACGAGAATCGGACCCCGGAATGCACCCGCACCGGAAATAGTTATCATATCTCCTCTATGGATCCCCATCTGCGATAGGTTGCGATGCAGCCCCGGTCCACCTGTTATGTCAATCACACGCGCACGTTTACCTACGCCCATCTGGTCAAGTGTCATATAGTCCATACCTCATTCGTTATTGCAATTTATTTGCAATAACAATATAACCTTTCACCATTCTGATGTCAAGGAAGCAACACTGGCGCTCCGCTCAACAGCGGTGGCGAACGCCGTTTCTTTCCTTACAATCTTTGGTACCCAACAGACTCGGATAGGTGAGGTGAAGAGAATGGAACGCTCGGTTTCGGATATTGCGCGTGCCGCAATGGAGACCTGTAAGAATCTCGAAGGTTTTCAGGCGACCGAGACGATCGCTGCGGGAGCGATTCACTCCGAAGGGCGGGTGCGCTATCGCCGTGCAGGCATGGTAACGTTGGAATACCGAAAGTACGAAGACCCACTCTCCGACTTCGAAGAACGCTATGCCGGTGCCTCGGAGTTCGTCCCACAGGAACTGCTTGAGCTGCAAATCACATGCAACGGACGCCAAACGTGGTTGTACAACGCAAAGCGCAACGTAGCAGTCTGCAAGAACGGTCGCCGTCTGTATTCCCCATTGCGCGTCCCCGATGGAATAGCTGCCCTCGACTTCATGTACAGTCTCGCACATGACTTCCTACTGCGCGATGAGGGAATAGATGAATTGCACGGCAGAAAAGTGCGCCACATCGGACTGAAACCGAAGGTGGAAGAGCGATCGACGCTTCTGAAGGAGGAGCGCTTCCCAATACGACGGGCGACGATTTCTATCGATGAAGAGACCCTACTTCCAGTGCGTATTGTGCTACAGCCATCGCAACGCTCTCTCCTATTCTATATCGCCGGCCCATCGACGCCGATAACGATCGAGTACAAAGACATCCTTCTTACCGTGCCGGAAGAGACCGTATTCTCGTTTACCCCTCCACCAGAGACGCGCGTCTTCCGCGAAGAGACGGTGAACGCGGAAGACATTGCCAGGCGGCTGCCGTTTACGATCCCGCTTGCCACAATTGAGGAGAGCGGATACACCTTATACGACGGCAAAGGAACGGTCACTCTCAACGACACCGCAGATCGTGCCTATTCGATGCTCACGCTTGTACAAAAGGAAGAACAGGAACGCTCAAGCGGTCTGCCACACGCCTTGTCGCTCCGAGTGGGCAACTACCTGTCTCCCAACATGAATCGCCGACACGCATTCCTCGCCGAAAACGGAGAAGAGGTGATGATAGAGGGAACGACGGCTCGCATTGTTGACCGGGACGGGCTTCTCTCAGACGAGATTCCTGAATCCGCCCGTCGCTCGATCATCGAGATCGGTTGGCAGAAGGACACCCTGAACTGGTTTCTTCTTGCCGAAGGGGCTGGCCGCGAGAAACTGATCGCTCTCGCCAAAGCAATCGTCGTCGCTGGCGAAACAGCAGGTACTGACTAGTTCTTCCCCGCTCGTTCTCTGAGCATCTTCGCCGCGGCTTCCGTCCCTTGTCGCCCAGCCAGGTCGAGGTCACCGGTCTTGAGATACGTAACGATGAATGCGGCGGCAAAAGTATCACCCGCTCCGGTCGTATCGACATCTCCTATCGCTGCGACCGCGTGCCTGACACGTTCACCTCCCCGCCAAGCCAGTGAGCCGTTCACTCCCAGCGTGAGAACGCCACAAGCAAAGGGCACAGAGAGCGAGTCGACGATCTTCTCATCCAACTCCTGTCCGGTGAGCTCCGTGCCCTCGTCAAGGTTGGGAAACAAGATATCCGCATCTTCGATCAGATCGAGGAAAGTCTTGGAGCCAAGCGAGGCGATGAGGTTCGCCGGCGGGGGATCGATGGAGATTGTCAGCCCTTGCTCGTGGGCAAGAGCTAACGCGCACGTCGCGACCTCTCTTTGGCGGGGGCTGAGGAAGGCGTATCCGGAAAGATGCAAATGGTCAGCATCGCTGAACCACTCTTCCCGTAGCCATGTGGGTGTAAGGCCATCGTTCGCCCCACGTGAGCAGAGGAACACGCGCCCATCATCGCACGCCAGCGAGACGACCGTTCCGCTACTGCCAGCGACGCGCTGCAAGTGCGAGATCACGCCCGCGCTACGCAATGATTCAGCGAGGATGGCGCCTGTGATATCATCTCCAATGCACCCGACGAACACAACGTTCGCCCCCGCACCGGCAGCACAACGAGCGAAAGTGGCAGCCGAACCGCCCACCTCGGTGTTGATCTCGGACCTAACCTCACCACGGGCTGGAAGGATCCCGGGAATGCGCGCCAATACGTCGAGGTTTATGTCGCCCAAGACAACGATGCGGTTCATTCCCCTTCACGCAATCGCGAGACTGCCTCGGCAAGGGCACGCACTTGCTCCACGTCGATCGGAGAATTTATCTTGCCTTTTTCTTTCAGGACCGTCCCCACAATGAAGCCATCAGCTGCATGATAGGTGTTGACATTGTCAATCCTCACTCCGCTTCCGACAAAGACGGGGAGCGCCGTCATCTGTTTCACCTTCTGCAGATTCTCCGGGGGTGTTCTTTTCCCAGTAGCGATACCAGAGATGATCAGCACATCCGGATGGTTTCGCTCGGCGTCGAGCGCTGCCTCTTCGATCGTCGTCAGATGAGCGGCGTGCTTCACATGCACGTCAGCGAACACCTTCACGTCACAGGCAAGCCTCTTCCTCAAATCTAAGATCTCTCGTGCCTGTCCTTCGATAAGGCCCTGGTCGGTGAATGCGACGCCGCAGAATACGTTAACGCGAACAAACGCTGCACCAGCGGCTGCGGCGATGGAAATAGCAGCAACGCCGTCGTTTCTTAGCACATTGACCCCAATCGGAATCTGCGCCGAGCGTACTATCTCCGTTACGATCACGGTCATCATGGCGATGGTCTCCTCGGGCGCCAGTTTGGCAAACGGAGCATCGCCGAGATTTTCTACGATGGCGGCATCCGCCTCTCCCTGTTGGAGCGCGTCAAGATCGGACAGTGCCCGCCTTACTACTTCGTCCAGTCCACCACTGACATGGCTATAGCTCCCTGGAAGCGGTGCCAGATGAATCATTCCAATTAACGGTTTTTCACATGCGAACGGTTTCATAGCGCCAGACTATACCTTCTTACGATATGGAAGGGCAAGGTGCCACCGAGTTGGACACGAAGTTGGAAGCACTCTAGAATCTGTGATCATGAAAACAGTCGATCTTATCAGGAAGAAACGCGATGGAGGGAAGCTCACCGCTGAAGAGATCCGCTTTCTCATCCAGGGATATGTGGACGGAAGCATCCCCGACTATCAGATATCGGCACTACTGATGGCCACTTACTTCAAAGACATGGATGACGAGGAGACGGCCATCCTGACGGACGTCATGGCCCATTCGGGTGCAATGCTCGACCTGTCGCAGATGCCAGGGTTCCCCGTGGACAAACATTCGACCGGAGGAGTGGGCGACACGACCTCGCTCGTCCTCATCCCACTGCTCGGAGCCGCTGGCCTGACCGTAGCCAAGCTGTCGGGCAGATCGCTCGGGCACACAGGCGGTACGATCGACAAGCTCGAATCCATTCCCGGATTTCGCACCGATCTGTCGCGGCAAGAATTCCTCGCACTGGTCGAACGCTCCGGGCTCGCGCTCGCCGACCACACCGAAGATATGGTACCGGCGGACCGTCTGTTGTACGAGCTGCGCGATGTTACGTCCACCGTGGATTCCCTCCCGTTGATCGTCTCATCGATCATGTCAAAGAAGATCGCCGGGGGAGCAAAGGGAATCGTGATCGATGTAAAGACGGGCTCCGGCGCATTCCTACAGCGTCTGGAAGACTCACGTCGCCTGGCTCAGTCGCTTGTCGCGATCGGCGCACACCTCGGCCGCAAGATATCGGCCCTGATTACCGACATGTCCCAGCCATTAGGACGGATGGTCGGAAACGCTTTGGAAGTGCGAGAGGCGATCGATACACTGCGCGGAGAAGGACCACACGACTTGGAAGACTTGTGCTGCGCACTCGGTGCCGAGCTCGTCCTGTTTGCCGGCAAGGCGACCGATCGCGGCGAGGCGGCAGAGTCCCTGCGCAGACTCCTGCACGACGGCTCTGCGTTGGCGAAGTTCTCGCAGATGGTATCGAATCAGTATGGAGATCCGTCCGTTATCGACGACCAGGGACTTCTTCCCTCTGCCGACCGACACGTTGAAGTTACAGCAAAGCGCGCGGGTGTCGTAACCGGTCTTGAAGCACTCCCGATCGGACGGGCCGCGAACCTGCTCGGTGCCGGGCGCTTCACAAAGGACGACACGATCGACCCCGCAGTGGGAATAGAACTTGTTTGCAGGGTGGGAGAACGTGTTAACCAGGGGCAGCCTCTCGCTGTCCTGCACGTAAACGATGAGGCGAATCTTGCACAAGTAGAAGCGATGGTAGAGGCCGCGTATACGATCAGTGATCGACCGGTCTCGGAGCCCAAGCTGATCCTGGAACGCGTGACTGCTTAAAGCAGCCACAAGCGCACTGGCCTACAGAGAGAACGCTTCCGGAAGGAGCTCGCGGATCGTGGTTCGCTTGAAGCAGCCTTCTGTGTTCCCCATAAGAATCTCGATATCGGGCGCGTGCTCGTAGATTACCTGCCGGCACGCGCCGCAGGGCTGACAGTGGTCTGCCTCACACGTGACCGCAAGCTTCACAAAACCGTGCGCCCCTTCCGAGATCGCTTTGAAGATCGCGGTCCTTTCGGCGCAGATCGAGAGGCCATTCACAGCGTTTTCCACGT
This sequence comes from uncultured Thermotogae bacterium, assembly GCA_964494835.1. Taxonomy (GTDB): domain Bacteria; phylum Bipolaricaulota; class Bipolaricaulia; order UBA7950; family UBA9294; genus M55B144. Next base: position 2,517 of record CAZBSW010000036.1, on the reverse strand, counting down.
TGACGCCCGTGTAAATCGTACCGTCGCTGCACAGAAGTGCCGCTCCCACCGGGAATTTCGAATACGGGCAGTATGCATTCTTCCGCGCTTCGTTCGCCCGCTTCAGCAACTCCTTGTCATCGATCAAAATCGGATCACCAGCCCTATGCTTCCGGATAGCCTGCCGCTTCTAATCGCCCACCAGCCGGAGCTTTCACTGAGCGGCAGCATCAGCGCCCCTTGCACGGTCAACCGCAAGAACGGTGGCCCGATCTCCAATTGAACGCATGTGTGTACAGCGAACGTACTCCAAGTAAGGCCGTCAAGGTGAAGTGCTGCCTCGGCGGCGTCCACTTCGGACTGATGTCCGGGAAAACTCACGTCAACTACCGGCCCAATCCTCCCCTGAACGAGATCGACTCCGGCACCGAACTCGATCCCGGCCGCCAAGAGATCGAGCCGCTTCACCACCTCGGTCGTCAACTTGAACGTGGAGAAGTAGAGATCGGCCGAGAGATCGAGTGTTCCCTCGCCGGTGTCGAATTGCATATCTGTCCCAATCGGCTGTGGGATGGCGATGCCAACAATCGAACCGAGCCCTGTCAGAAGAGCATCGTTGAATACGCCGCCCGAAATGCGCAAACCATCGATGACAACAAATGGGAGGTCGAATTCGATCGAACCGCCGACAAAGGGAACAGGGAAGAGTGCGATGGGGATCGCTTCTGCAATGTCGGACAGACTAGTATTCAGGTCCTCTAACACCTGGGCGGCATCACTTGCACCCACGCCGAACGCGGCGAGTGCATCACTCGCCGCTTGCGGGATCTGACTCCAAGGGCCAGAGAGGTCAACCGTGCAGACGGACAGGTTCAGGCCTATCCCCCCAGCGAACACAGCGAGGGGAACAAGTGAGATTATCAGTACGGCCGTTATGCCACTCGTCAGCGTTCTTCTTTTGTTCAACGTCGATCCCATCCCTCCCATTCGCGTTTCTTCAGCACCGCGCGCTTGATCTTACCGCTGGTAGTCTTGGGAAGCTCGGTGACGAACTCGATCGCTCGCGGGTACTTGTAGGGTGCAGTGACGTTCTTCACGTGGTCCTGTAGCTCCTTTATCAGCGCATCCGAAGGCTTATATCCGTTGGCGAGGACGACGAACGCCTTGACAATCTCACCCCGATCCCGATGTGGGGCTGCCACCGCTGCGGCCTCGACTACAGCCGGATGACTCACAAGCGCGTCCTCCACCTCGAACGGCCCGATGCGATAGCCGGATGTAAGAATAACGTCGTCAGCCCTCCCCTCGAAGAACAGATATCCTTCTTCGTCCATCCTAGCCAGATCTCCGGTGCGATACCAGCCGCCGGAAAACACCTCTTCGTCGAGCTCCGGCGCTTTCCAATATCCGTCGAAGATCGCCGGGTTGTCCGGCCGCAGTGAGATCTCGCCAACCTCTCCCTTGGCGACTGGATTTCCACTTTCATCGATCAGAGTCACTCCCGGCCCCGGCGTCGGCTTTCCCATTGCTCCCGGCTTCACCTTCAGTCCTGGGTAGTTGCATACAAGGCAGACACTCTCCGTCTGCCCGTAGCCGTCGCGGATCGTTACCCCGAACGCCCGCTTGAACGCCTCGATCGGCTCCACGTTCAGCGGCTCGCCGGCAGAGAGGGCGTCCTTGAGCACAACGTTGTACTTACCCATGTCGCCAAGCTGCGCGAACAGACGGTATTCGGTTGGTGTGGCGCATAGCTTGGTCACCTTGTACCGCTCGATCAGCTCAAGGTAACGTCCGGCATCGTAGCGGCCGTTGTACATGAGCTGCGATGCACCGGTCGTCAGTCCAACACCCACCGGACTCCAATACCACTTGGCCCAGCCGGGGGCGGTCGTCGCCCAGATTATGTCATCGGCGGTTGCATCCCACCAATAGCGGCCGGTGACGCGGTTATGACAGAACATCCAGCGATGCTTGTGCACAACCGGCTTGGCATTCCCGGTCGTCCCAGACGTGAAGTTTATCGTCATCGGGTCGTCGGCAGTCAGAGGCACCCTCACCTCATCCGGAGGATTTTCACTCACCAGGTCATCGAAACTGACCCATCCGTCGCGTGCATCGCCGATGATGATCATCGTCTCAAGCGGCGAATCGGCACCCGCCTCCTCCACCGCCGCCGCGGTCGACTGGTCGGCAACGATGACCTTTCCCCCGCTCACCTGCGATCGATATGCGATCTCCTTCGGTTTCAGCATCTCCGAGCAGGGCACGGCGACGCCACCGGCGACGAACGTCCCCAACTGCGCCGCGTGCGCCTCGGGGAGCCGCGGAAGCACGTGCAGCACTGGATCGCCCTTCTTCACACCGAGCTTTGCCAGCCCGGCTCCGAACCGCTTGGCCTTGTCGATGAGCGCGGAGTATGTCATCTCCCGCTTGTTACCTGCTCCATCCTCCCAGTAAATCGCGACCTTATCCGGGTTTATTCTCGCGTGTCCGGCCACGACATCAACGATGTTGTAATCGACCGGAATATCCCACACG
>CAZBSW010000035.1:0-11275 GCA_964494835.1 uncultured Thermotogae bacterium | reverse complement strand
ATACTCTCCTCCTCATGCTGCGAATCTGATAGACGATGATCGTGCTTCAAGCCACATACGATGATCATGTTAGCCGTCCCTCCCTATGGGTTCAACGCGCGAGAAGCACGATCGGCGTTGCCCGCACGCGGGAAAACAGGTACCGTGTGGCCATGGCCGTCGGATCGTTTGTTGTGGGTGGGTACTACGGATACGGGAACCTCGGAGATGAGGCGCTACGCCAGGCGCTTTCCGATGCTCTTCACCGTGCGGGGATGCAGGCAGTATGGCTCACCGCTCGGCCGCGGACGCACGCAGAGATTGGGAGGATGAAGCCGTTCCTGATCTATCGGGCGCTCCGGCGAGCCGACGGCCTGTTGCTCGGCGGAGGCGGCCTGGTGCAAAACCAGACAAGTAACCGTTCGCTCGCCTACTACCTCGGCCTCATCACCCTTGCCCGCATCGCGCGCCGGCCCGTCTTTCTGCTCGGGCAAGGGATCGGGCCGATCAGCGGCCGCATCGCACGCGCGTTCGCCGTTACGGTTCTGACACGCGCCGCTTATGTAGGCTGCCGCGACGAGGAAAGTGTGCAACTCGCGCGCGCTCTGGGAGCACAAGCGCACCTCGATGGTGACCTGTTCTTCCTCTTTCCGCCGTTACCCCAAGCGCCGTCGCCGCAATTAAGACGGGAGCGCCGCATCGTTCTCTCGTTCAACGGAGGGCGACGCGGTAAGATCACTATCGAGCGGGCGGTGGAGATGCTCACCGGCATCTCAGACAGGGAGGGTCTATCCCTGGTGTTGCTTCCGTTCTTTCCCGCGCAGGATTTGACGTTCGCCGAGCAGTTGGCCGATCGGCTCGCGGGAAGCGCCCCCGGCCTTCCTTGCCGAATCGCACAAGCGGAAACGGTAGCCGCCGGGATGAGCGAGATCGCGCAGGCCGATCTTGTCATCTCGTCTCGCCTCCACCCGCTCGAGTTCGCGCTCCGCGCCGGCGTGCCGATGATCGCCATCCCCAACGATGCCAAGGTGGCAAACTTCGCGGCCGAGGTGGAGCGACACAACGGCCCGCCTATACCGTGCGTGGAGTTTCCCTCCGTCGCGCTGGTGAACGAGATGCTCGCATCCCCACCGCCACCCTCGCAGTTGCAGGAGGCGTATGCGCGTATGCATCGGCAGACCGAGGCGGCATTTGCTCGCGTTGTCGAACTATGGAGGTCGGCGTGAACCGACAGGGAGAATCGAACGGTCCGATGGGTGAGATCCACCGGCCGGTGATGGTAGACAAGGTCGTCGATCTGTTCGTCACCCGCCTTGTGCATGTGTCCACTCCCATATTGGTCGACGGCACGCTTGGTCTCGGCGGTCACAGCGGGGCGCTGCTGGAGGCGAACCCGCGCCTCACCATTGTGGGGATCGACCGCGACGAGAGCGCACTTGCGATCGCACGCCGACGGCTGACGCCGTTCTCCGACCGCGTTCGCTTTGTGCGCGGTAACTACCGTGACCTGGCCGAACACCTGGACAAGTTGAACATCGACAGCGTAGATGGCGTACTGCTCGATCTCGGCCTGTCTTCTCTCCAACTCGACAGCCCCGAGCGGGGTTTCGGCTTCCGCACAAGCGGACCGCTCGACATGCGCATGGACCAGAGCACGGGTGAGAGCGCGGCCGACCTCGTGAACGAAGCGCCAGAGGATGAGCTTTCGGAGATCATATCGCGCTACGGAGAAGAACGCTTCGCACGCCGCATCGCGCGCGCAATCGTGACAGCGCGGTCAACAAGCGCGATTTCGACGACCGACAAGCTGGCCCAGATCGTGTACGATGCGATCCCACGGCGGTTCCATCCTCCTCGAATCCATCCGGCAACGCGCACGTTCCAGGCGCTGCGTATCGCGGTAAACAATGAGCTGGACAATCTTGAAACGGGACTGGATGCCGGTTTTGCCGCCCTTGTCCCTGGCGGGGTGATGGCCGTAATCAGCTTTCACTCACTCGAAGACCGGATCGTCAAAGGCTTCTTCCGTCACAAGGCGCTCGCCTGTGTCTGTCCACCCGACTTGCCGACTTGCATGTGCGATAAGAAGGTAGAGGCGGAAATCCTCACCAAGAAGGCGATTTTCCCCACAGAACAGGAGGTCGCAACGAACCCGCGCGCCCGCAGCTCCCGCCTGAGGGCGGCAAAGAAGATCGATACGACCTGAGCGATAAGCAGTGCCATTGTGAGAGTAGGCAGGTTTGACGATCATGTCTCCCAAGGTAATCTAGTTCGCATAATTCCTCGACAAATGTCCCAGTGCGACATCCCGTTCTCCCTTACCGTAGGGTGGAGATGGAACGCCAGAGGACAGGAGCAATCAGCTATCCGCTGCACCGGCCCTATAGCCGATCCCGCACTCGCACGGCGGTTTGGCCGCGGACGACGTTGTTCCTCATCTGCATCGGCGTGATCGTCGCCGGCCTGTGTTTCCTCTATCTCTGGCAAGGGACGATGATCCTGTCTCTCACCGCCCAGCGGGAGGGGATGAAGGCGTCACTCACCTCTGTACAGGAGGTGAACAGCTGGCTCGAGTTCCAGATCGGGCAGGCATTCTCGCTCGAACGCGTCTCTCAGATCGCCCGGGAGAAGCTGCACATGATCGAACCGACCGACGTACGCTATGTACACATCCCTGCCGCCGCGCCCGAAGAGTGAGAGCAAGTCCGCCCGTTTCATCGCCCTCGTTATCCTTCTCATCGTCGCCTGCACCGTGATCGTCGGCCGATTGGCGCAGTTGCAGATCGTGCAGCACGATCGCTGGGTGACGAGCGCACAATCGATCCAAGAGCAGACGGTAGAGGTGCTGCCGCGCCGCGGGACGATCTACGACCGTAACGGCGTTGCGCTCGCGTTCGACGTCAAAGCGATGGCGATCGCCGTCGACAGTTTCAACATGACCAAGCCGGACACGCTCTGCCACATCCTGGCGGACGAGCTCCAGAAACCGCTCAAGGAGATTCAACCGCTGGTCTACCGCCAGAGCTACTTCACGTGGATCGATCGCAGCGTCGATTTGGAGGCAGTAAAGAAGATCGAGCGCCGCGCGGCCGACGCCGATGTGAACGGCCTCATTTTCATCGACACCTGGAAGCGTTGTTACCCCGAGGGCGATCTGGCATCGAACATCCTCGGCTTCGTCGGCACGGACGGGCACGGGCTGGAGGGGATCGAGCTCGCCTACGATGCTGAGCTCTCCGGCACGAGTGCGCAGATACACGTGGTCAAGGGCGCCGACGGCCGCACCTATCACACCGAGACGGTGCAGGAAGGATCGCCGGGCGAGGACGTGTATCTCACGATCGACAGCAACCTCCAGTTCATCTGCGAGGAGGAGATCGACAGCGGCGTCGCCAAATTCCGCGCCAACACCGGCTTTATCGTGCTCCTCGATCCGAACACCGGCGACGTGCTCGCGATGGCGCAGGACAAGCGCTACGACCTGAACAAGTTCTGGCAATCAACCGCCGAGGAGCGACGCAATCTGGCAACCGGCTTCCTGTTCGAACCCGGATCCACGTTCAAGGCGATCACCGGCCTTGCCGCGCTCGATTGCGGCGCCGTCCGAACGAGCGACAAGTTCAACGGGAACGATGGGATCAACGTCGCCGGGCACATAATGCACAACTCGGACAACGAATCGTTCGGTACGGTGACATTCGCCAAGACGATCGAGTACTCGGTCAACACGGCCATGATCCAGGTGGCGCAGCGGCTGGGACAGGACCGGCTGTACAACTTCCTCGTGAACGTCGGCTTCGGTCAACCGACCGGGATCGAACTTCCGGGCGAGGAGAAGGGGATTCTTCGCAACGTCAAGGACTGGTCCAAGCTCGCGGTTGCCGCAACGTCGATCGGGCAATCGGTGGGCGTCACCGGCATCCAACTCGCCCGCGCTATCGCGGTGGTCGCCAATGGAGGCGAGGTGCTCGTACCGCATATCGTCAAACAGATCGGCGATGCGCAATGCAACGGACTGACGGTGCTGCGTCGCGTCGCCGCGGCGACGAGCTGCGCCACCATGCGCGGCCTGATGCGACTGGTAGTAGAGAACGGGACGGCGACCTGGGCCGATGTCGCCGGATTCGACGTTGCCGGCAAAACCGGCACCGCGCAGAAGGCAGTAGCGGGCAAGGGATACGTCGACGGCAAATACACATCGCTCTTCACCGGCTTCTTCCCGGTCGACGCCCCCCGCTATCTCGGCCTCGTCGTCCTCGATGAAGTAAAGACGACGCCCGTGTGGGGCGGATACACCGCCGGCCAGATCTTCCACGACACCGCCACCCGCCTCGTATTGGCCGAACACCTGCCACCGGTCGCCAGCCGCTGAGGCTCTTGTTTTTTTCTCGTCACCCCTTCACTCATTACCCATCATAGCTTTGTCTCTGCGAGACAAGAGCCGTTTTCTCTCGCCCGCTCGCTAGCGCTCGCTTAAGGCACAGAGCTCGCTAAGAAATGCCTTGTCTTTTCTCCCTCATGTGAATGCTGTTCTCTGCGCCCCTGCGTCCCTGCGGGAGAACGCTCTTGTTTTTCTGCTCGTTACCCCTCACTCAATTACCCATTACAACTTCACGCCTCTGCGAGATATACGAGCCTTTTCTCTCGCCCGTTCGCTACGCTCACTCAAGGCGCAGAGCTCGCCAAGAAATGTAGTCGGATTTGCTCTTCTCCCCATATTAGTGCTTTCCTTTGCGTCCTGTCCGTCCAAACACTCCAGCAGACAGGCCTTTGCAAGGATAAGGCTCCTGTTTTTTTTCTCATCACTCTTCACCCATAACCCGTCACAGTTTTTGTCTCTGCTGAGACAAAAGCCGTTCTCTGTTACGTCCTTGTACGGGAATGTGTAACGTTATAAAGTACTAACTAAAATGGGAAACGAACTACGGCAGGAAAGTGGAGGTGGAATCTCCTCGGGAAGCCATAGAACACGAGGCCGAAACTGATGGCGCAAGATTGACGCTACGAACAAGCAGATTGAGCAACTCGTCTGTGAGATCTACCGTTTGACAGATTAAGAGATCCCTATTGCCGAGGAAGAAATGGCGGTGACGATCTAGTATAGACAATGGTAACCTTTTTTGAATGGTAGACTCATGACGCTGCCGTAGTGGCGTGACCTGCCGCGGAGGAGCCAAAAATGCTTGAAGTACACAAGCTTGGCGGCCCAATTCTGCTACTCGCAGGGCCGGGCACTGGGAAGACGACTAGCATAGCGTTCCGCCTAAAGTACTTAGTCGAGCAAGTCGGAATCAAGCCGGAGACAATCACGGTAATCACGTTCACAAGAGCAGCAGCAGCGGAAATGCGAGCACGCATATCGAATGCCAAGCGACCGGGGTGTTTCATTCCTCCTGACCTAAGACCCCGAAACATTCGGACGATGCACAGCCTCGGGATGCAGATCGTGCAGGATCGGCATGCAGAGCTCAAACTGTCGCCTCAGCTCGCTGTCGTAGAAGACAGGAACCAAAGGCGAATTCTCCTACAGGATGCCTCTCTGAGGATCACAGGGGGGAGTGCCGATGCTGAGCCAACCGCGAAGTGTAGGCTACTTGGCAACTGCACTCCTGATGATAGCACGAAATGCTTGGTTTGCAGAGAATACCGCTCGATACTGCGTAGCTGTAGAGCGATCGACTACGATGACCAGATCTTCCTCGCCTGTGATGCCCTCGCCGCTTCCGATGATGTTCGCACTACCTATAGCGTTCAAGCCAGACACCTACTGATTGACGAATATCAGGATATAAATGCTGCTCAGTTCCGACTCATAAGACTGCTTGCGGAGGGCCAGCTCGAGGGTCTTTTCTGCGTCGGCGACGATGACCAGAGCATCTACTCCTTTCGGGGAGGCTCCCCCCGATTCGTTCGAAGCTTCAAGCATGACTTCGGGGAATCAGCCACACGGAAACCTCTTCTACACTCCTACAGGTGCCCTCGGCACGTGCTTGAGGGGGCGCAAGCTGTCATCAAGCAGTTCGACCCAGGATACATCGAGAAGGGCAAATACACCCACAAGACTGATGACGCACCCCTTATCACGATTCACAGCACAGCTAGCCAGAAGCAGGAGGCTCGCCTAGTAAGAGAGATTGTTGGTCGTAGTCTCTCCAGGGAGGGTGTGCTTATAATCGTGCCCCGTTGGAACTACGCCTTTGATATCGCCGCTGAGTTGCGTTTAGCACGAATTCAGTTCTCGATGCCAGGGCCGGAACCTGAAGGTGGCTTCATCATTCTTCTTGCGCTGCTTGAATGGCTTGAGAACAGGAAATCCTCACTTAATTTCAGAATCATTTTGGATGCTGCAATGGGCAATCCGAAATATGGCATTCCATCACCTCGCGTAAGAAGGGCGGACAGGATTGCCAAGCGTGAAAGCGCCTTGGGCGCCGCTGCCGCCCTTTGGAGCACTGTACTCGACAGCCAGACCAGCAGCCTGTGGGACGCCTTGTCGCAGATCGAGGATGATTCGTTCCTTAGTGAAATCGTCTCTGATTTAGGTGAACTGGTGACCACCTACGAATCGGACGACACCTCCAAGTTTCTCAAATCCGCCAATGATCTGTTCTGCATCTGGAAGAAGCCAGACGCATTAGCAGATGAACTCAGGATCATCTCCGATGCTGTCCGGCGAGGCGCCGATGCTGGTACTTCATTCGTCCGGATTCTGACCCAGTTCCAAGCAAAGGGTCTGGAGGCTGGAACTGTTTGCATAACAGGACTGGAAGAGGGTACAGTTCCAGTTATCGGATCCAGTAATGAAGACCTTGCCGAGAGTGCTCGCAGGCTTTTCGTCTCAATGACGCGTGCAGAGGACGAACTGCACATGTTTCATTCCCGAACACGCCCAGGGTTGATTTCTTTCCAGGATATCCATTCGGGTAATGGCACTCACACCCTTCTACAGTCGCGGTTTCTCGATGCGATTCCCAATGACTGCGTCGAAAAGAAATACCATCAAGCAGATTCGTAATGCGAATCCGATCTAGTGTATCTTCCACGTGCTTGGGTCGCCGAGCGCAGCGGTAAAGAGCATCTGTATGTAAGGGCCAAGTTATGCCCCCGATCATCCCAACTACGCTTTCAGCATGCGCAGAGGCACCAGTGCCTGATTGTCTTCGCGTGGTTCGAATCCGGGCTGTGCTCCCTGCACGTGTAGGCATGTGCTTACCTTTGCGTGCCCTCTAGTTGCGCGAGACTAGAGCCGTGTCGCCTGCTATCACTTGACCTCATTGATAACCTGAGCTATCAATACAATATTGGACGCTATACTATGAAGCTATGGACGGTGATTAATGAGTAGTCAGTTGACAGAACCCTTATCTAAGGTCGTCCTTCTGACCGGAGCTGGCGCATCAATCACGCTTGGAGTGCCTGAAATGCGACAATTCTACAGGCAATTCCTTCGCCCATCGGAGTCAGCGATCAGTTCTGAAGAGAAAGCACTATGCAAGTTCCTCGGCGAGAAGCTTCGCGTGTCGGAAGATCTCGAGGAGCTACTTCTTGCTATAGAAAGGCTGACTTCCTCACGAGATGGCCCATCACTGCACCTTGCGGAGTTCTGCGTGTCACAACAAAGGGTATCCAGCAGGCGAAAGGCGTTCCGGCTCAAGTACGTCGAACGGGTCAAGCAACTTCTCATGCTTCGTGAGCGAATGCTCGAGTTCCTCGCCAAGAAGTGCTTTCAGTTCGATCGGCAAGCGGCATTTGCTCTGCTACAGGGAGTAGTCCAGGCTGCGTCAGAGAAGTGCTACCCGGTGTTCACAACTAACTATGACTTCGCTTTTGAGCACGTCGCGGAAGAGCTCGGCGTGCAGCGTTTCGACAACTTCGTGAGCAGACACGGACGCCAATTCTGGAATGAAAATGTAGAATTCAACTGGAACGCAAAAGGACTCCATCTCGTGAAACTCCACGGTTCGGTTACTTGGTACCAAGATGACTCTGGGCAGATTGAGAAGATCAAGCATCTGACGACCCTCAACCCTGCTGGAAAGGAGATCACGCGTCTAATTGTATTTCCAACGCGGTTCAAGGACATCTACTCGCCGTACTACTTCTCACTCTACTGGTACTTCTTATCGGCTCTTGATTCTGCCGATGTTCTCGTACTAATCGGACACAGCTTGAGAGATGAGTATCTTCGCGCTGGAATCATAGAACGTTTTAGGCGAGGCAGCTTCGCCCTGGTTGTGGTAGATCCAAACGTGCCAACAGCCTTGCTGAAAGAGATGCAGCCTCACGGGCCTGTTCCAGCCGATAGAGTAACACATGTGCCGCTCAAGTTTGAGGAGTTTGCGCATGACCTCTCCCGTATCCTCATGGGAGCAGAACCAAGTGATATTCCCGCGTTGAGCGCCCGCACCGCTCGCCACATCAAGCGCCATGTAAGGCAATTGAAGATACATGGGCGGATCGGCGCTCTAAAAGTAGGGCAGAAGTGCGCGTTTGAGGTCATACTAAAAGCCTATGTGCCACCAAAGCTTCAGCCCGGCCGGCTGAGAGTATGGCTGTCGGCAAACTATGATGATCCCCACAAAGGACCCGTCAGTCAGGTATCAGGAGTCTTCTTGGAGCATGCTCAGAGCGATGTCGAATTGCGTGGACTCGCTGAGGGTGCATACAAGGTGAATGTCACGATTCCCAGATATGCTGATTGGGTCGCCTTTGTGGACAAAGCGACACTTCACGTTGCAGTCGTAAGTGAGGGGGCCAAGAAGCCTGCACAAGTTCGGCAGCAGCATGTGGTTGTAGAATCCTCACGAATCTTGTCTTATAAACAGTGAGGAAGGATTGGAGAAGCATCAGTCAGAAGTGCGGGCCAGAGCTCTTTTTCAACTCCCGATCTGCTAGGCTGGCGCATTATGGCGCGGCCACTACGTATCCGATTTAAGGGAGCCGCATACCTCACACGGCAATGCACGACAGGAGATCTCCCACGACGTAAGCGACAAGCTACTGCGAGTCAAAAAAACTCTGCCCCTTACACTGTTGCAGCCAGGACGATGATGGAGTACTGTCGCAGACGGGGAGGAATCCGATGGACAAACGATCGATACCTGAGTCAGCCGTAGCACGCAGCGTCTCTTGGATCAATGCTGTGGAGAAGGCATTGGCCGATCGTGCGGGTGAAGTGACGGCGCACGCAATCCTGAAGGAAGCAGGTGCGGAGTGCGCACAGCAGATCCTTGACGAGTGTTCGGGCATTCTTGGCCACCGTCCGCAGACCGTGCAAGAACTCCTCGAAACCACCAACGAACGAAGGCGACGTCAGCTGGGCCTCGATGCACTCTGGAAGTTGGAGGGCAATCGGGCGCATCTCAAGATCGATGCTTGCGGTTGCACGCTGGTGAAGGCGGGCCTCGCAAAGCCGAATCCCATCCACTGCCTCTGCACGGTTGGGATGTTTGAGACTCTATTCTCGTCCGTCGTCGAGGGACGCGTTGACGTAGACGTTGTTCAGACGATTGGGAACGGTGCCCCTTTCTGCGAGTTCTACGTGCAATTCGACGCGGCGTGAGACGGTTGGACGTCTTCTTCTCCGATGATGAATGCCTAGTTCTCTCGACATCCTCTACAGACAAGAAGACCGCCTGACAGTGAGCCCTTCGTGAAACACGTAAAGACTATTATGCGGAGAATACTATACCTGCAAAAGCCAAGGAGTAAGCGAAATAAATGAGCCATACGTCCATTGATTGGCGCCCAAGAAGCGTGCTTGACTTTGAAGAAAGTATGTGCTATTCTTTAGTATCATGATGCGAGCATCTTCATACAACATCTTTGTGCCCGACGGAGGAAATCCCCTCCTCGCGAACCTCATTAGTGAAGCACTGGTCAGGCTTGACGCAGAACATGTCCCGCTTGTCCGTCGAATCTTCGCAAGCCGAATGCTTCCTACTCCGGCGAAGCCAATCGAACTCTCGAAATGCTGAAAAGCAATGGCTTCCTTATCGACAGCGATTTTATGAAAAGGCCTACCTCAAGCTTAGATTCTGCATAGCTCGGTACGGGAATGAGGTGTTGGGTCTTTCGATATTGCCCACTCTGCGCTGCAATTTCCGTTGCACCTATTGCTATGAAGAACACCTGAACATCGACATGGAGGATGATGTCCGCAGAAATCTCCTTCGATTTGTGGAGCAGGAGCTACCTGGAAAACGGGAGCTGAATGTGAATTGGTGTGGTGGGGAGCCGCTTCTGCGACTTGATCTCATAGGGCAGTTGAGTTCACGTCTCTTGCAGCTGTGCGAGGAACATGCCGCCAAGTATGAGGCCCAAGTAACCACAAACGGCTTCTTGCTCACGCGGTCCGCGGTTGGGAGACTGGCCAAACTCGGAGTGAGGACAGCTCAAGTCACTCTGGATGGCCCTCCAGAAGCCCACAACAGGAGGCGCGTACTTCCTGATGGAGGGCCGACGTTTGCCACAATCCTCGACCACATACTGGATAACGCAGATCTCATAGAATTCAGGGTCCGGGTCAATATCGATCCTGAAACGGCCCCGTTTGCGCGAGAGCTCCTTGATTTTCTTGAGCCTGTGTCAGACAGGGTAATATTGGGGTTCTATCCCGTATCCCTCACTCCTCGTGCAATCAGATGTGGGATTCAGAATTTCCCTCTAAGTACGTTCTCTCAAGTACATCGCGAGCTCTTTCAGGGCGCACGCGAGAGAGGCTTTCGCTTGGCAAGAGGCTTTGCCTTATGCGCCGCCATTCACTGCGGCGCGTATCAGTTGAACACGCATGTTATCGATCCGCGCGGTGATGCATTCAACTGCGTGGAGGATGTCGGCTATCCCGAGAAGCGTATTGGGCATCTGACAAGCCAAGGAGAGATCAGATTTGACTACCCAAGAATGCCTCCGTGGGCGCGGTATGGGATCCATTTGAAGATCCTGAGTGTCAGGCTTGTAAGGCACTCCCAGTGTGTATGGGTGAGTGCTTACGGTTGCTCAACAGTCCGCAAACGGAAAGGTGTTTTCTGAAACAGACGCTAGAGGAGAGAATCCGCTTCGCTTTGGACTACATAACCGAACATAGATGAAGAGGAGGTGAGAAACAACGACAGTCTTAGCGAGAGGACGTGATTACGATCTCGCCGAAGCGAAACGGGCTTCCATGCCAGGCGACTGCAATGGACCCGGAGTCATGCCTTGCACGAAGCAGTAGGGTTACGGACGGAAGGGATTGGACCCAGTGATGGAAATGGCAAGGTCCAGTCTCCTTTTTAGCGGGAGGGATGGTTGTAGC
>CAZBSW010000034.1:0-11323 GCA_964494835.1 uncultured Thermotogae bacterium | reverse complement strand
CGCTTTCCACGCTCGGCTGCGCGAAGGTTCAGGTCAAGGAATCGTTCCGGAACGTTGTCCTTTACCGAAGACAGGAAGGCGTCTTCTGGGACAACGTCGCTGGCTTGACGGATTAATCCCAATAGTAAAATGTTGGCCACAAGGCGGTTACCCAGTTCGTCGGCTGCGAGATCGGTGACCGGAACCTCCACCACAGTTACGCCTTCCAGAGATGGCCGGGCGACGTAGTGAGGATCGATGACCAAAGTTCCGCCTGGCCTCAAACGATTTAAATATCGGTCGAGTGCCGACTGCGACATCGCAATAAGGACATCGACAGCGTTTGCGGTTGGAGAGTAGATCGGCACGGATGACAAGGTCAGCTCAGCCTGACACTCTCCGCCGCGCGCCTCCGAGCCATACGATTGGGTTTGAACGGCGTTAAATCCCGCGATAACGGCCGCTGCTCCCAGCACTGAGGCCGACAATACAAGGCCTTGTCCACCGAATCCGCAGAACTGAAAGGTGATACGCCGGCCGGTCATTCGTCTCTCCTTGCCATATTCAACAAAGAGCTTCCCCGGAAAACAGGGCGGCGCTTGTTAACAAAGTCACCTAGAATGAACATGGCATCCTTAGACATTTCACCCTCGAAAGCGTCACTCTTCGATCGCGTCGCGGAATGGTCCGCAATCCAGCGCACGCCTTTGGCTGGGTCGCCGGACTGTAGAGCACGTCGGCCGAAGTTGGTTGGACACTGAGCGACGAATTCCACAAGCGAGAATCCTTTGTGTTCAAGGGCCCCCTCTAGGGCTCGAATCCCCTGTCGCGCGGTTGCTGTCGTCCAGCGGCTGACGAAAGTGGCGCCGGCCGTTTCCGCGAGCTTACAGAGATCAAAAGGCGGTTCCACATTCCCATAGGGGGTCGTCATTGTCTTGAGTTCGTCGGGCGTTGTGGGGGCAACCTGCCCTCCGGTCATCCCAAAGTTCAGGTTGTTAACGACGATCACCGTGACATCCAAATTGCGACGGGCTGCGTGGATCAGGTGGTTTCCCCCAATTGCGGCGATATCACCGTCCCCTGCAAAGATCACCACCTTCAGTTTTGGAGACTGCAGCTTTATCCCCGTCGCCCAGGCGAGTGTTCTCCCGTGGATCCCATGGAGTACATCCGCCTTGAGATAGACCGGAATCCTGGCGGTGCAGCCGACACCGCCGATGGCCACGAGGCGATCGAAATCTAGGTCAATCTTGTCGGCAGCTCGCACGAAATAGTTCAGTACCTGGGCCGCGCCACAGCCGGGACAGAAAAAGTGGGGTAGCAACTCCTCACGAAGATAAGATCTCACCAAGTCGGTACTCATTCCGCCACTCCCATGATTGATGCAAGGATTTCTTCTGAGGTATGAATCTCGCCGCGATTCTTAGTTACTCGCTTCACTGGACAGTGACCTGCTACACAACGCTCGATCTCGCTGGAATACTTGCCCACATTCATCTCGACCGACAGTACAATAGTCGCGTTTTCGGTGGCGGAGGTGATCTCGCGGTCGGGGACCGGCCACACGGTGATAAGGCGCAGGATCCCCGCCCGGATTCCCTTTTCACGTGCGCGATAAACAGCTTCTAGGGCAGGCCGGCTCGAGCTGCCGTAGGCAACAACGACGATCTCCGCGTCCTCTAAGAGAATCGCCTCGGTCTCAACAATGTCATCACGATTGTGAGTGATCTTGCCAAGGATCCTCTCGTACATCGTTTCGAAGACGTCCGGGTTCCAAGTGATGTTCCCGCGCACGTCGTGGGGGTTAAGCGAATGTAGAACTCGATATCCGGTTCCTAGAACGGCAAAGGGAGGTGTGCCATCCACCGGTGCTGCAAACGGAAGGAACTCTTCACGTGGTCCGCTTGGAGTCACTCGATGCAAGACTTCGATGTCTTTGGCGCAAGGAATGGTCAGGTTCTCACGCATCAAGGCAATAGTTGTCTCGGACATCACGATTACCGGCGTTCGATACCGTTCGGCGAGGTTGAACGCTTTGACCGTATAGTCAAAAAGCTCTTGCACGGACGCCGGAGCAAGGACGATCATCTCGTAGTCTCCGCTTGCTCCCCATCGCATCTGCATCACGTCGGCCTGCGTCGCATAGTTCTCCCCCCGGCATCGTTGGACGTCGATGACGACGATCGGAATCTCTGCGGCGACAGCATAGCCGAGGCCTTCCTGCATGTAGTTGAACCCCGCGCTTGCAGTCGCTGTCATCGCTTTTGCACCTGCCAGCGACGCACCTGAGAGCGCAAAAATGGAGAACAGCTCGTCTTCCCCTTGTACGAAACAGCCTCCTACCTCCGGCATTCGGGATGCCATGCGTTCAGAGATCTCGTTTGCTGGTGTAATCGGATAGCCGGCAAAGAAGTCGCAGCCGGCTGCAAGAGCGCCTTCTACAACGGCATGGTTCCCCAGCATGAAATGCTTGCCTTCGAGTACCCGTCTCCCAGTTTGGTTCATGTTCCCATACCCCATTCCTTACGGTTCTTTCGAGAAGTACAGTTCCATTCGCTCAAACGCTTCTTTGATAGAGTCCCTGTCAGTTGCATACGCCAGACGAAGGTGCCCAGTGCCGGATGGACCAAAGGCTTCCCCGGGAACCGTCGCCACATGACTCGCGCTCAGCAACCCCTTGGCAACCTCAAGCGATGTCGTGGAGCCGCGATAGCGGGGAAACGCGTAGAACGTGCCTGTGGGCTCCACCGGTAGGTCGAGATACTTCGAGCTTGCAATTGCATCGAGCAAGGCTTGTCTCCTCTGGCGATACCCTTCGACCATTCGAGCCACAGCCGCCTTCGAATCAAGGCCTGTGAGGGCCTGAATCGCTCCAGCTTGAGCAAAGGACGTAACACAAGTTGTTGAGTGCTGATACACCTTGAGCATTCCTTCGACAACGGATTTAGGAGCAACGGCATATCCCAATCTCCATCCCGTCATCGCATACGCCTTCGAGAATCCGTTGACCGTAATCACATTGCTGAACTCACCGCCCGCACTGTAGTGAGAACCCTCGTATAGAAGATGCTCATAGATTTCATCGGACAGGACATACGATCCATTGTCATACGCTGACTTAACGATCTCTCGAATCGTCTGCTCAGGATAAACCGCCCCTGTGGGATTGTTGGGAGAGTTGATTACGACAATCTTGACACTTGAGTCCAGCGCAGTGCGGAACGCGTCGAGGTCAGGCTGGAAGCCCTCCCTCTCAAGGGTCGAAACCCAGCGGACGGTTGCGCCGGCCAGTTCCACCGCTGGTCCGTACGATACCCACGCCGGATCGAACAAAATAGCACGATCCCCAGGTGAAAGGATTGCTTGAAACGCCAGGTAGATCGAGAATTTCGCGCCGGTTGTAACGACCACATCCTGCGGCTCAGCGTGGATTCCGTTGTCCATCAGGAGCTTTGCGCAAACCGCCTCTCGTAAAGCGTAGTCTCCAGCAGTCGGCGCATACTTCGTTTTTCCGGCCATCAATGCTTTACAAGCAGCATGTTTTATGAAGTCCGGCGTGTCGAAACAAGGCTCACCGACAGCGAGGGAGAGCAGATCGCTTACCCCATCGCGACGTAGGCGCTTGACTTCATTGTCGACCTCCTCAGTGGCCGAAGGTGCAAGTCGAGCAACTTTCTCGCTGTGTTCAAATGCCATCATTCCCCCCCAAGTTTAAAGATCAATCCTCCTGCTTCAGGAGGTACATGAGTACCTCGGTAAGCAGATTGGTTCTATCAAGAACAGAAGGCACATCAATCCATTCAGCAGCCGTATGTGCTCCGCCTCCTATCGCACCCATTCCATCGATGCAAGGAATGCCGAGCGCCGTGATGAGGTTCCCGTCAGATGCGCCCCCACAAGGGTACTCATTGAACATGACAGGGAGCCCAAGAGAATTACCAACACTCTTCAGCGCACGTATCACATCGCTGGTTCCCTCGGCCGGCTCCATTGGAGGGCGATGGAAGCCTCCTTGAATCTGCAGCTTTGTTCCGCGGATCCATGGGGTGTGAGCAATCTGGCGCATTGTGACCGTTATGCGCTCTGCCTCCGACGTGGTTGGGACTCGGATGTCGACCTGTGCGCTCGCTTCGGAAGGGATAATGCTCGGTCCGTCTCCGCCGTGGATAACACCGATATTCACTGTTATCCCGCGCTTTGCGTCGGCGAGTTCCAGAACATGCTCCAATGCGAGTAGCAATGTATGTACTGCGTTGGCACCAGCCTCTTGGCCGTCGCCTGCGTGGCCGGATTGTCCGTTGGCCGACAGGTGGAACACACCGATTCCCTTGCGTGAGACGACGAAACGCATCCCGTCATCGGGCGGTTCGAGGAGGAGGGCGTAGCGTATTCCATCTAGACATTCAGCCAGATGTCTACGGCTTTCCGGCGACCCCGGCTCTTCGTCGCCATTCAACACGATCCTCAATCCTCGCGATAGAACAGGACCAACCCGGCCTAGCAATGTGCGGACGGCAAACAAGAGGATTACAAGTCCCGCTTTCATGTCCAATACACCTGGCCCGTAGGCTCTTCCCGCGGATGTATCAACCATGAAAGGCCGCTCCTTTGCCGTACCTACAGGGAATACCGTGTCGACGTGCCCCATTAGTAGGACATTCCCCTCTCCAGGTTCGTATTCGGCGTACAGGGTCGGGGCATATTCTTCCCCATCCAGATACCTAATGTGGAATCCGAGCAAAGCCAGCTCGTCAGCGAGTCGAGACAAGACCTTGCGTACGCCCGTTACGTCGTGACTTTCGCTGTCCGTGTTGACCAACTCGGCGAGTAACGTCAGCATTTCCCTTGCTATATCGTGACTCAGCTCAGCTTTCGGTTTCATTATCCTTACCCTCCAAGAGTCTCGAACGGCTCGTCAAGGGTTTCCTGCATCATCTGGTTGGCTAGGAGGTTGCGGGAAGCGTGGATCAAGTCGGAACAAGCTCGCAATTCCCTTTTGGCGGCATTCACACTAACCGCGGCTAGGAACTGCGAGGCGGCCTCCTCTCTTTCGGTGGAGAGGTGCTTGACTTGGCAATCCACTTCGGGTATTTCCGCGATCCATGTTGCCTCAAGGCGGTCATAGGTTTCTCGGATACGAGGGGCCAATTCGTTCCAGTTCTGCCGGACTAGGATGTTTAGCATAAACTGACGCCAGAACGCTCCATCTTTCTGGCGGCCGTTGGCGTAGGCCGGGTGAAGTCGCGGTGCGGATGGGTAAAACGGGACATAACAGCCGGTTGAAGGTGAATGAAGAGCGTACCAGATAGTGCCGCGGGCCACTTTCGAGGTCACTTCCCGCGCCTGCGCTACGTAGCTCATCTGCGTGTTAAACATGTCGATCGGACGTGGATACGGGGTTGGGATTATGAATGGGGGATGCGGACTACCAGTCTTGCTTCCCCCGTTCTCAGGTTTATGCGTGTCGTAAGGTGTCCCTTCGTAGTGGTCTCGCATGATCCGGTACACGTCCGCGAGTGCCAGCTTGTTCCGGGGGACCACGATGTGAGGACCGGCCCAGTCCATGCCTTGTTCGGGAACAGGATAAGCCTCACCGGTGACGAGACTTGCGATCCGCCACTCGCGGAGTGTGCTATAGATCCGCTGACTGCTCGGCACATCGCCTCGGTCCTTGTCTCCGTATGCTTCGGTAAAGTCGAACGCCAGTCCATTTTTCTGATCATACCAGCCTTGTTCAATCGCAAAATTGACCAGTCTGGCCGATGTCATCACGTTCTCAGCATCATCCAGATTGAGCTGGCCCAACCAGAATCGGTTGGCGTTGAACGAGACCGCATTATCAGGAACGCGTGTGGCTGCCCATTCGTGTCCTCCGGGTACCTCGAACCACCAAGCGTCCTTGGGATCAATCACCCCAATGTTCTTTCCGCTCGGGAATGGTCCTATGTCAAGGAGACCATGCTGCTCAACGAGAGAGCCCATGAGGAGAATCGCTTCCTTTGCCGTCCTGCTCCGCTCTAAGGCGATTTGCAGAAGTTGGAAGTGGCTTAGACAGCTATTACTGTCCCGATTCAGAAGACGACGAGATCGACAAGCATTCATGACGATTCCTACGCCATGTTCGTTCATTGCTGGGAGATAGTCTGTTCCGAGAACCTGCGCCGTTTCTTCCACCTGTGGAATCTGAGTTGCGATGTCGTGTTTTCCTGTTCTCCAATCCCTGTATATCAGGATCTGTTCTCCGACGAGGTGCTGCTCCCTCGGCTGGAGCACCAACCAAGAGGCTGTACCTCCATCCGAGTTAAACGCTGCTAGCACAGATCCATCCTGCGTTGCGTCCTTCCCCACGAGTAGTGTCGTGCACCCTTTCACGTGGACACCTCTTAAGCGAATGCGGCGACCGCACACACGAGTTCGAGCATTGAAGCTAGCCTCCCATACGCTGGGTATAATCGGTGAGTACTTCGCAACCGTCCTGCGTTACCAAGACCGTCTCACTCACACCGACACCGAGCAATCCATATTTCCGAAGAGCCGGAGGAATATGGAACACCATTCCCGGCACCAGCATGCGCTTGTCTCCCGCAGAGAGGCTTACGATGTGCCCTTCTCCCCAGTCGGGGGGGAAGCTCACGCCGACGGAGTAGCCGGCTCGTTTCCTGAAATTGTCGGTATATCCGGCCTTGTCGATGACAGCTTGACAAGCTAGGTGTGGTACCTCTGCAGGGATACCCGGTTTGATCGCGTCGATGCACGCAGCCAACGCATCCACACACGTGTCATACATCCGCCGTGCTTCTGCAGAGGGGTTGCCGACCACTCCCGTGCGCATTAGCGCCGCGGTGTATCTGTTGTAGCACCCCCCAAGCTCCAGAAGGGCGACGTCACCCTCGCGAAGGATGTACCTATGGAAGGTAGTGTGGGCCACTCCTGACTTCTTCCCGGCTGTGATGATGGGTTGCGATGACATGTACTCTCCGCCGCGAGTCATGCAGCCATGGAACATTGCAGCTGCGACATCGTTTTCTGTTGCTCTGGCCTTCACAGCAGCAAGGCCTTCCGCGATGCCCGCTTCAGTAACTCGCGCCGACTCGCGGAGAAACTCAATCTCTTTCGGAGACTTAACCGCGCGTAGTTTTTCCACGAGGCCACTTACCGGAACGGCCGCAGAACCTACCATGGCGCTGATTTGGTTGAAGTCTCGTGCTGTCAGGAAAGGAGCCTCATCTTCGAGTCCGACTCTCCCCTGCATGAGATCTCGCGTTTGGAGCAAATCGAGTAACACAGCTGCTGGCTGCTGATCGTCGGAATACAGCACGATGTCGTCCACCGTTGACGAATACTTAGCGCACCCCAATTCCATCTCTCTTACCAAGAGAGTGAGGCTTCCTTGCTTCGGTACCACAAGGCATTGGAATGAAGAATAGCCAATGGACTGATATCCGCAGAGATAGAAAGAGTTTTCAGCTGCGAAGACAAGAAGAGTATCTAACTCCTTTGTAGCCATTTCCTGCTGCAGCTGCGCGACACGCCTATCGTACTCCTCGTGTGAGAAGACCAACTGCTTGTTCAAGCCATCTGCCATGTTCGATTCCTCCCTTTACTGGGTTGGATCCTAAGAACCGATCCTTAAGTTATCCCTGCTGTTTTCCTTGCCAACGAACGCGTGACGAATGATACAGCCAGGTTCAGAAGCACGACGACGAGAGCAAGGATTATGAGGGCTGCAAAAACACCTGCTGTGTTGTATTTTGTGCTGGAGAGTGCGATCAAGAAAGCGATTCCGCGGTACGATGCAACGAATTCGCTGACGACTGCTCCAACAACAGCATCCGGGACTGCAATACCAAGGGTGATTAGTACGTACGGGAGGATCGCGGGGACTATGACTTTGCGGATGATCGTCCCCTGACTTGCGCCGAGGGTTTTTGAAACCAAGACGATCCCAGGATCTACGTTCCGGATTGCTCGTATTGTATTCATGAAGATGAAGAAAAAGACGAAGAAGGCGGTCAGGAGAATCTTCGGCCACAGGCCGATCCCGAGCCACATGATAATCAATGGACCAAGGGCAATAACTGGGATTGAGTATAGGATCACAACTAGTGGTTCGATGACTTCATAGAAGAAGACTAGTAAACCCAGAACGAATGCTGCGGATAATGCTGTAACAGCTCCAAGGAGATAACCCAAGGCAAGTTCCAATAGTGTGAATTGCAGGTGATACCAGAGCGTGCCGGAGTGAATCCACTTGATCGCCTGACGGAGAACAGCCGATGGAGATGAAATAAAGAAAGGGTCGATAACGCGCCCAGAGAGGAGTTCCCAAGCAGCGATAAAAAGGATCACCAACAGCATACGAATCAGGAGGGTCGAGACCGAAGTCCACTGTCGGTGGCGAAGCCAGGTACGCCGCACCTGCTCCTGGAGTTGCATTGACCGCACATCGTTGTTCTGTGTCAGCATCTCATGGCACCCAGTCAGATCGTTTTGCTAGAGGATGGGCGCCTGCTTGCACCGCCAGCAGGCGCCTCAACCTTACATATACTATCGAAGGCTAGTTGCTCACCGTGTTCGGGTTGTAGATGTTCGTCCACAACACTCCTTCCGATGTATCGAATTCGCCTTCGACAACGCCAAGATCACCGTAGACTTGTAGTTGATTCTTTATCCCCTGCTCGGAGATGAGCCCCTCGGTATTACTGCCGAATCCTTCCAATGTCGCTGCGATAATGTCGACTGGAGTCTCGGGATACCATGAATCGTGCAGAATCTGCGCAGCCTCCTCCCGATGATTGATGATGAACTCGTTCGCGCGATCGATCGCCTTGCAGTACCCAACGACGAGCGCAGGATGCTCGACGGCCCATGCGCGATTGACTGCGACATTCGTAAACATGAAATCCTTAAAGATATCGACATCGCGAGCCGGTCGGATCAGCATTGTTGCCACTCCGTCAGCGACCGCCTTCTCCGGATTGGGGGCAGAGAGCATGAACGCATCGATCTGATCGGCGACAATCGCCGCGTATAGCGCGCTTCCACTACCAATTGCGATGAACTTAGCGTCGCGCTCGGGATCCAGGCCGATGGTCTGCATCAGGTACGATGGGAAGAGTTGTGTAACCGCCCCAGGGCGCGTGATTCCAATTCTCAACCCCTTAAGAACGGCAATCTTGTCTTCGAGCGAAGAGTCAGCTGTAACTCCTTTTTCCGTAAGAACATCGTTCCGGACGACAAGGTTCATACTGAGCCCGTTCTCGACGTTGTAGATGAACACAATATCTTTACCTTGTGATTGAAGGTTAGCGACATCATCGATACCCAGGTCAACGAACTGCGCGTCCCCGGAGACAAGAGCTGCAGCACCGAGCGCTCCGCTCGCAATTTCGACGAACTCGAAGTCGAGACCTTCATCTTCGAAATAGCCGAGCTCATCAGCGACAAAGATCCCATTCATGCTTCCGCATACAAAACCAGCCTCAATAACTTTGGGGAGTTCGGCAGTTAGAGCGAGCATGCCGAACACAACCGTAAACAGTACAGCAACAACCAATCCCACTGTCATCTTACCCTTGAACATAAACCTACCTCCTTGCAAGCAAACACTTCGTATTAATGGCCTTCGCTTCGATGCCTAACTTGTTCTTAGTCACTACCACCTCCTCACCGATGCACAGCACTCGCTGTTTCGGTTAGATCTGTTGGAGAGGCTCATTTCTTGGGTTCCCTTCGTGAAAGCCAGCGCTCAAGCGGGACGAGGAGACCACTGAGGAGCAACGTCAGGAGCGTGAGAATCAGGACCCCCGCAAATACAACGTCCGCAGCCAGCTGTGTTGAACCTCGATTGATCAGTACACCTATTCCTTTCTGGGCAGCGACGAATTCGCCCAGTATTGCTCCAAGCACGGCACTGGCAGAAGCCACGCGCATGGCCGTAACGGTGTACGGGAGCGCCACGGGGAAGAGAATCTTTCGCGTAGCTTGCAACTTAGACGCCCCCATGACACGTGCGACGTTGAGCAGCTCTTCTCGCGCAGAATTCAGACCCATGACCGTGTTCACAAACACGACAAAAAAGCTCATAATCGCGGAAATAATGATCTTGGGTGTAATGCCTAGCCCAAAC
The DNA here is from genome assembly GCA_964494835.1 of uncultured Thermotogae bacterium. Taxonomy (GTDB): domain Bacteria; phylum Bipolaricaulota; class Bipolaricaulia; order UBA7950; family UBA9294; genus M55B144. Next base: position 1,215 of record CAZBSW010000034.1, on the reverse strand, counting down.
CACATAACCAAGATTGGAGCCAAGGCAACCTTGGGTATCCCGTAGAACGCTTGGATAAACGGAAAGATGATGGTGTAAATTCGGCGAGAGAAGGCAAAGAAACACGCAGCTAGTATCCCGGCACCAACTCCGATCGAATACCCGGCAAAGATCTCAAGTACGGTCTGGGCGAGGTTCCCCGATAGGGCACCGGTTTTTGCGAGACGAACCAACGCGGAGCCAATTCTTGATGGCGACGCACTAAACGCATCGTTGAACAGAGTCCCTGCGCCAAATTCCCAGAAGAGCAGGAACGCGACCACGATTCCGATACGAAGGCCCCACTTGAAGAGGCGCCGACGTCGGACATTTCGGCGATAGACTGCCAGTTCCCCTTCCTTGAGCTGCCTCACGAATTGTTCGGAGTTAGTCGACATTCGTCTCCTCTACTTCACACTTCAGCCCACGTCCCTGTGCCAGAATCTCTTCACGGATATCTACCCAGATGCGGTCGTAGATCTCGCTGAACCCCTTGACTTCGTGAATGTGAAAGGCATCGCGTGGGTGGGGTATCGGTACGGGATAGATGTTCTTGATTCTCCCGGGCGAGCAGCTCATGACCATGACGCGATTTGCCAGTACAATGCTTTCTACTAGGTCATGGGTAATGAAGATGATCGTCTGTTTACCGCTGTCCCAAAGCGACAGCAATTGATCCTGTAGGACAAGTCGCGTTTGCGCATCGAGTGGACCAAATGGTTCGTCCATCAAGATGACGTCCGGTTCATAGGCAAGGGTTCGTGCGATGGAAACTCTTTTTCGCATTCCTCCGGACAGCTCGTGAAGGAAATGCTTCTCAAACCCGGCTAACCCTACCTGTTGGACATGTTGGAGCGCTCGTTCGTGTCGTTCTCGACGTGGAACACCGCGTACCTCAAGGGAGAACTCAACATTCTTAAGGACGGTACGCCATGGAAGTAGGTTGTCGTCTTGTGTCACATAACCGGCTTCAGTGTTGATCTTCCGGACCTCTTTGCCCTTGAAAAGAACGCGGCCGGCCGTCGGTTGCATAAGGCCCGCCACGAGATTGAGGACCGTCGATTTTCCGCACCCGCTTGGTCCGACAATGGTAAGAAACTCTCCCTCATCTACTGAAAAACGGGCACTCTTCAATGCGAGAAGGGTTGTCGGGTTGCGCTTGTCGCCCGAGACGAAGACTTTGTAGACTTCCTGAAG
>CAZBSW010000033.1:0-11408 GCA_964494835.1 uncultured Thermotogae bacterium | reverse complement strand
CCTCTCACACATCTTCGACCGCTTCTATCGTGTAGATCTAGCTAGTACCCGAAACAAAAAAAAAAAAAGTCTGGGGCTCGCGATCTGCAAGCAGATCGTCGAAGCACACGGCGGCACGATCGAGGTTGAGAGCACGCCGAACAAGGGGACTCGATTCTCAGTCCGATTTCCACGCAGCTCGTAGGAAACTGGGGAAGCAGCAGCGAAGATAGGCACCAACAGATACGCTTTGCCGCAACGAGCGATGTTTCACCGCCCCACATACACACAGGAGTCGATATTGCGAAGAATGGCTGCCGGGTACATACCCGGCAGCCCAAGACTGACGCCCCAACTTACCTCAAGTGGGCTATCCATCGATATCTCTCACCGCACGAACGTAGTTCAAGATTCGTACGGCATCGCCCTGCGGTCCTCGCCCGGTCGGATATTGACTCGCGTAGCCCGACTTCGGATCGGAACGCTGACAGCCCGCACCATGCACGTCGCTCCAGTGCCCGTTCGTACAGCCGAGACCTCTGCCGAAGGCAATGTAAACGGCCTCCTGAGCGCCGCTTTCACTCACGTGAGACGTGCTTGTCCAGTAAAAGGGCCAGTCCTTTTCACCTGCTTCGTTGATAATCGACGTCGCGTTGAAGACCGGATCGATCGCGGCGGAATCCGTCGCGTCCGGCGACCGCTCATAATCTACGATCGATTGAAGTTCCTTGGCATCGGGCAGTCGCCAGTCGGAGCAACCGAGGTAGTATTGTTCGTTTAGTTCCTGAACATAGGCGAGCGCATCCTCCCAATTCATTCCATGGCCGGAATCGCCCCGGGACCACATCAACCCGGTGGCAAAGTCGCTGACCGTGCCGTCGCCGTTGTCGACGAAATCATTCTCCCCATATGCGGTGTTCCCACGGACGTAGCGCACGAAGAAGGTTTTTTCAGCGTTCACCGGTCCCTTCCCGGGTGCCCCCGCCGGCTTCGTGGGTGCCCGTCCGTTAGCTCCCGCCACCGGGAGGTCTGCACCAGCTTGTAATGCGCCTGTAGGGTACCCCTTGATCCGACCGTCGGCGAAGTTCACGCCGAACATGAGCTTTCCGAACACCGAACTCTCGCCGGTGTAAGTTGTGCTTGTCGCCCACTGCGAGTCGATGATCCGCTCGCCGGCACTTGTATCTCCGTACTCGAAGTCGAAGTAGTTGGTATTGATAAACGGGTGCGATCCAAAACGGCTCTCTGGGCGCATGTCCTCTCCGGAGAAATCCATGAGAGAGTACAGCTCCTTGATTGTCGGAAGTCGCCAATCGGTGTATCCGGCAAGATCGAAGCTATCAGCTCCCGCTACCGCCTCGTCGTACGTTACCTTATCACCGACCGCCTGCTGCCACATCAGACCGGTGACAAGATCCGTGACGGTGCCGTCGCCGTTATCAACATAACGCGGTTGATTCCCAGTGAATTGCGCATCCTGTCCGTAGAATGCCGTCCCCGCCGCAGGCGGCGCAATATCCGACGTGTTTCCGTACGTCTTTGTCTGGTTGGTGTCGACAATGGGATAGCTGTAGCCACTGATGGCGGCGATTGCCACGCCGTTGTTGAGCAGCGCCACCCATGCGCAACCTGACAGAGCAAGAGCGATTCCCAGTACCAGGATCGTACCATTCAGTCTGCGTACCATCATTTTCATCCTATCTCACCTACGTGTCGGATTGGGTTCGGACGCCTTCCGACACGTCCGCGAACAACGTTCGCGCCTACACTTGCGCGTCCCACAACGGCATGGTATGAAGTGAAGATGAACACAGGATGAAACAACGTTACCCAGCATCTTGGGCCATAGCGAGGAACGTCCACTTCCTGTTCATATCTTCCGCGTCGTGATTGCGGCATTTACACAGCGAGAAATCGGCCACATACCAGGCATACCGCCATCTCAATCCGCGGTTCAACTCTCTTGCAGTCTTCCCTACAGGGGATCATTCTTGGGGGACTCGTACTCGTTTCTCTGGTTCCAAAGGCTGAGCTAGTACTCGCAATCAGCACGGTTTCAGTTGCTACGACGGCATTCGTCCAGACTTAGGAACCTGGGTACACGACGGCGAAAACTTGCGATGCTCGATCCACCTGCTTCTCGTATCGTAGAGAGCGCTGTGTGAATATCTACACCGACTCGTTCGGCATCATGCGCATCCGAACCAACCGTCACAATGGGAACCCGCTTCATCTGCCGAGCGATTCGGAAGTACAATTCAAGGAGGTGCTTCGATGGGTGAAGATCTCTCCCAGGATGGATCAGCCCCTTGGTGTTTATCTCAAGAGCCACCTGTCTTGCCAAGAGCTCTTCAAGGAACTTGCGAGCCAGCGCAGCCACGACAGTCTTGTCAATCGAAAGAAGCTCTCCAGCAAACTTCATTGCCAGATCCGGGTGTGCAACGATGTCGAAGAGGCCGCTTGAAGCTGCTTGGAGTTCGAGTTCAAAGTAATCCCGCAAGAGCCCCTCTTGGCCCGATTCTGAAAGCAGGCTTCTGACAGAATCAGGATAGATCAGACTTCTCCCCCGCACTTCGTGTACGGCGCCAATGACGAAGTCAAGACGGCCCGAGAGCTGTTCCTCCAAGGCTTCAAGCCAACACCGGGTACGCTCCACATCAACAGGGGTGAAATCTACCTCTAATCCGAATCGTATCTCGATTGAAGGATACATCGACTTACACAGGTCAAGGTCGGCTTCGTAGGCGATAAGTCGTTCGAGGAAAGCGGGGGACCTGCGGTCGAGTGCAGTCACATGCTCGGAGAAACCAACCTCACAGAGCTCCCGTTGTGCTGCGGCTTCGCAGCAGTCACTCAGTGACGATCGTGCGTCAGGGCTGAATCGTGAATGAACATGGTAGTCAACCAGTCGTAGGCCAGAAACCATAATGCCATTCCTCATGGTGCTGCTCTATGGTCGGACACGTATCTCCAAAAGTCGAATGATCTGTAGTTGATTGTGTGGGGCAGGGCGACTCGACGTCAGGTCGAGTTGGTCTATCCATTCGTCTTCCTATTGCAAGTCTTGCCGTTCTGCACACCCCTATCCCGTTCGCAGAATCCATTTGTTGACTCTCATGCGTAATTATGCTATCATATTGACGATAAGATGTCTATACAAATTTCACAATTGTCTTCATCTGCGGAAATAGATAGGCGAAGCCCCGTTCCTCTGTACTATCAGATCAAGGAAGTCCTGAAATCATGGATTTCATCCGGAAGGTACTCGTCCCAAGACCGTTTCCCCACAGAACGAGAACTTGAGGATCACTTCAAGGTAAGCCGCATGACGATCCGGCGGGCCGTCAGCGAGCTTGTAGGGGAGAGATACCTTTATCGAGAGCAGGGAAGAGGTTGTTTCATTGCCTGCCCACGCATGGAACATGAACTTGGCCGTCTGACAAGCTTCACAGAAGATATGCGTGTTCGCAGCCTCCATACCACAGCACGAATCCTCAGCTTCGATGTGGTGAAGGACAGTGATGTTGCGTCGAGGCTCGGAGTTCCACACGAAGAAGAGCTTGTGAGGCTGGTCAGAGTCAGGTCTATTCTCAATGAGCCCGCCGCGTTGCAGACTGCCTACATTCTCCGTTCTGTTGCTCACGATCTTGTAGACACCGAACTGCTTGACGGATCACTTTACACGACGCTCGAGAGCGTATACGGACTTCGGATTGGACATGCCGAGCAGACCATTGAATCTCGCTCTGCGGATGAGCATGAGGCAACTCTGCTTGGGATTCGACGTGGTACGCCAGTGCTGGCACTCGAGCGACTGAGCTACCTTCACAACGGCACAGCATTCGAATTTGTGCGTTCCGTATATCGCGGTGACAAGTATCGTTTCACCGTCGCGCTAAGACGTTAGAGGAGGGCAATGGGCAAGTTACGGGTAGGGGTAATTGGTGTAGGTCAGATGGGACAGAAGCACGCACAGATCTATTCACGTCTGCCTGGATGTCAACTGGTTGCTCTCGCGGATCCGCGTCAGGATCACTGTGGGGAAGTCGCAAAGAGATTGGGCGCACAATTAGCACTCGACAATTACCATGATCTGCTCGCTCGAGATGATATTGATGCGGTGAGCATCTGCACTCCGGATGAGACACACAAGACCCCTGTATTGGCTGCGCTGGAAGCAGGAAAGCATGTCTTGTTGGAAAAGCCGCTTGCAACGGATCTTCACGAAGCTGAAGAAATCGCTGCCGCTGTTGAGGCTTCTCATCTGAAGCTCATGGTCGCGTACCTGCTTCGCTTCGATCCCCGCTACACTGCAGTAAGAGACGCCATCGATCGGGGAGAGCTCGGTGAGGTTTCCTACATCGTGTGTCATCGAAACAGTCCTCACACCGAGGGGCCGAGGCGGTACAAGGCTGGCACATCGCTCACAATGCATGTCGCAGTTCACGATCTGGATCTCATTGCATGGTTCATGAACTCAAGATCTACGTCTGCTCACGCAGTGGCAACTGACAAGATTCTTCGCGGCAAGCAAATGCTCGACGCAGCGTCAGCTCTAATCACATTCGAGAACGGCGCATTTGCAAGCGTCAACTACAGCTGGGCTCTCCCAGACAGCTCAACAACGCGTCTCGACGCTCGTATGGAAATCGTTGGTACCAAGGGGTCGGCATATGTCGGTGTGTATCACGAACAGGCAGTTCTCATAGCGACGGAGAAGGGAATCGCCGCTCCTGATGTGCATCACGCTCCCACAATCGGTGGAGACGTACGAGGCGATTTGCGCGAGGAGATCATGGCATTTATCGATTGCGTAACTCGCGATCGACCATCCCCCGTTTCAGCTCGTGACGCTCTGCGATCGCTTTACATGGCTAGCGCAATAGAGCAATCGATCGAGTCTGGTGAGTCGCGGCTCGTCACAGTTGGGAATTGAGTAAGTAAGGAGGTGAGCGAGCAAAACGCAGCAGAGGATACTGCCTATGCTATAGGGGGCAACAGGCTAGAAAAGCGGCAGATCTTACTGTCGAAAAGGAGGAAGCTTATGAAGAGGGTTGTTCTACTGCTGATAGTTGGATTGCTGGTAGGGGCGCTGGGACTTACAACTCTTGGACAGACATTCGGTGGTATACTCCGTGCCGCGATGCAGACCAACCCGCCAACGTTGGACCCGCATCAAACAACCACAACTGCCACCCAACAGGTCGCCTGCCATGTATTCGAACCTCTGGTTGCGTTCGATGAGAACTACGAACCGCAGCCGGTTCTGCTTAAATCCTGGGAAGCTGCGGAAGACGGGTTATCCTACACACTGATTCTGCGACAGGGCATCACCTTTCACAATGGGAGTCCGCTGACAGCTGAAGATGCGAAGGCATCGCTGGAGAGGATCATGGAAATCTCACCAGTTGCGGGGTATTACGATGGTGTCGGCGAGATCCAAGTTGTCGACGATTATACGTTGCTTGTCAAACTTGAGAAACCAATGAACCTCGTCTCCGCTTTGGTCATTCAGGTCACTTGGCAAGCTGTCATGCCGAAGGAATACGCAGAGAGTCGCGAGGAGCTTCACATTCCTGATCTGATCGGTACTGGACCGTACAAGCTCGTGGAGTGGAAGCCGGATGTCCATGTGAAACTGGAACGTTTCGAGGATTACTCGCCAGTGGATATGCCTGCCTCGGGTTTTGTCGGCAAGAAGGTTGCCTACTTTGATGAAATCCTACTCATCCCTGTCAAGGAAGTGGGCTCCCGTATCGCCGGCCTTGAAACCGGCGAGTACGATTACGCAGAGGCGCTACCGATTGAGACCCGCTCCACAATCGACGCCAATAGCGATCTTGTTGCTCACGTCGTCAAACCTCAATGGGCGCTCGTTTGGGAACTGAACCAAGCCGAGCCACCATTTGACAATGTCAAGGTACGGCAAGCTTTGCTCGCAGCACTCGATATGGAGTTTGTTGTCTCAACTGTTGTTATGAACGACAAGGATTTCTATCTGGCGCATCCAGGATTCCGTTATGGACCCTGGTCTTCCTGGTATACAGAGGTAGGAAGCGAGTACTACAATCAGGCCAATCCAGAGAAATCCCGTCAAATGCTTGAGGAAGCTGGCTATAAGGGTGAAGACATCATCCTTCTCTCGAATCGAGATTACTACTGGATGTACCGATGTACCCTTGCGGCTGCTACCTGCCTTGAGCTTGGTGGATTCAGGGTTAAGATCGAGTTCTCTGACTGGCCATCTCAGATCGGAAAGGCGCTGACTGGTAAAGGATGGCACATCAACCAGACAGGTTGGTCGCCCAGCGAGGAGCCCCTTCGGATGAAGGGTTCACTGCAGTGTGGTGCGCCCTATGCCTATGGCTATTGCAATCCGGAGATGGACCGACTCTTGGACGAACTCTCCAAACCGGCATCTTTCGAGGATCGAAAGAAGATCTTCGAACAGGTACAGCTCCTCTACTATGAGGACGTACCTGTAATCTACTTCGGCGATATCTTCGGGTTGGAGGCAACAAGAAAGGAACTAAAGGGCTATGAGGCGTGGTATGTTGTGCCGCGTTTCTGGAACGTCTGGAAATAGCCTCAACCTCCGCTAAGGAAGCTCAGATGGGGCGCTTCGCGCTCCATCTGAGCTCTTAGGAATCTGTAGGAGAGAAACGTGTTCGCATACATATGTCGGCGGCTTGTTGCCATCGTCCCGATGTGGGTGGCGATCAGCTTTCTTACCTTCTGTATTATGTACCTGATTCCTGGAGATCCATTGGTCTCTATCTTGGGGCCGAGTGCATCGCCCGAAGCCCGGGCTCGCATGATGGAGAGTATGCACCTGAATGATCCATTCTGGGTGAGGTACGGCAAGTGGTTCGGGGCAGCCGTTCAGGGAGATATGGGCGATTCCATCTTCCTGGACAGGCCAGTCACGCAGGCAATCGCAGATCGATTGCCGGTTACACTCACCTTGGGAATCGGAGCCATTCTCGTCGCATTGCTGCTCGGCCTTCCAGCGGGGATTATCAGCTCTCTTACAAGAGGGAGACTGGTTGACACATCCGTCATGATGACAGCACTCGTCGGCCTTTCGACGCCTGAGTTTTTACTAGGACTTGTGCTAATATACGTTTTTGCTGTAGAATTACGCTGGTTCCCAGTTGGTGGCTACATTCCCTTGAGGCAAAATCTCGTGGATGCCCTACGCCATCTCATCATGCCGTGCTTTACGCTCGGCTTTATTTGGGCCGCTCTTGTAGCACGCATGACACGAGCTACCATGCTCGACGTGATGAGCAACGACTACATCCGCACAGCACGATCAAAGGGACTGGGGGAAGCTGTAGTGGTCTGGAAGCATGCGTTACGGGCCGCGGCCAGTCCGATCACGACAGTCGTCGGTTTTGTCATCATCTTGATCGTCTCAGGGGCTTTCATCACCGAGATTGTCTTTTCACTTCCAGGAATGGGCAACCTAATCGTCAGTTCCGTGCTGAAACGAGACTACCCCGTTGTTCAAGGCACGATGCTCTTTGTAGCGACAGGTATCTTGCTCATCAATCTTTTCATTGATCTACTGTATGCATACTTGGATCCAAGGGTAAAGTATGACTGAAGGTGAAGCCACTCTCGTCGTTTCGAGCACCCGGGCAAGAAGCATAAAGCGTGTTCTACGACAGCGGCCGATTGTCATCGGAGGCACGATCCTCATAGTGATCGTTCTTGCTGCCGTTCTTGGACCATACGCAAGCCCTTACCCTCCCAATCGGCTTACGCCTGCGTTCATTGAGAAGCCTTCCTCGCAGCATTGGTTTGGTACCGATAACTTCGGTCGCGACATCCTTACGCGAGCGCTCTATGGGGCGAGAATGTCTCTTGCAATTGGGCTCGCAACGGCCATATTCAGCAGTCTCTTTGGGACAATCATCGGAATGGCTGCCGGGTTCAGCAGGCGGCTCGACTCGATTCTCATGCGTTGCATGGATGTCATCATGGCATTCCCTTCGCTACTCCTTGCAATGGCCGTCTTAGCCGCGCTGGGACGAAACACTACGAATATACTGATCGCCCTTTCGATTGTGTACACGCCGAGAACGGCTCGGATTGTTCGCAGTTCGACACTCTCTGTTCGCGAGGAGGTATATATCGAGGCTGCGCGGGCACTTGGGATTCCGTGGTGGCGTATACTGATGCGGCATGTCTTGCCGAATGTCCTTGCAGCGCTCATCGTTCAGGCGACTTTCGTTTTCGCTTATGGCGTGTTGGCGGAAGCGGGGTTGAGTTTCATCGGGGTCGGTATCCAGCCGCCAACAGCCAGCTTGGGCAACATGCTTGGCGATGGAAGGTCAATCATCCGCGAAGCACCCTGGATGAGTTTCTTCCCCGGCGGGGTAATCTTCACTCTCGTGATGGGAATAAACATGATGGGTGACGGCTTGCGCGAGCTCTTCGATCCGAGATTGAGGAAAAGATAGAAAGATCGGAACAAACACTCCAAGGAGGACGTAGTCATGATCGCACAATCGTACTACCAGCGAATACTCGAGATCCTGGACAAGGCTTCCAGCAGCCAGCAAGAACAACTTGAGAAGGCAAGCCAGCATATCGCCCAGTCGCTCCTGAAGGGCGGGATTTTGCATGTATTCGGAAGCGGGCACTCAAACATGATCGGCAAGGAGATCACCAGTCGAGCTGGAGGGCTGGTCCCTGTCAACCTTGTTCCCGATCCTACGGAAGGCATGGCCGAACGTCTAGAAGGCCTGGGCGAGATTCTCCTCGGCCGATACGCAAGGCGTTATCAGTTGCTGCCGGGAGAGGTCATGATTGTGGTTTCGACATCCGGTCGAAATCCTGTGCCGATCGAGATCGCACTGGGCGCCCGGGAGCGAGGTCTGTTTGTGATCGCCATCACATCGCTCGAATACTCAAGGATGTCTACGTCCCGACATACAAGCGGCAAGCGGCTCTATGAGGTTGCAGACTTGGTGCTCGACAATTGTGTTCCACCCGGTGATGCGTCGGTTGAAATCGGACACACCGGCCAGAAAGCTGGCGCAAGCTCAACGATCGCCGGTGCGCTCATCGTCAATATGCTTATGCTGAGTGTGATCGAACACATCATCGAGGCAGGAGAGGAGCCACCCATTCTTCGAAGTTACAACCTTGAAGGGGCGGATGAGCATAATCAAAGGCTATTCGACCGTTATCGAGTGCGACTGGTGTACTAAAGGAGAAAGACGTGCGAATACTCGGCGTGGACGGTGGTCAGTCTTCTACTCGCTGCCTGGCTGTTGACGAAGAGGGAAGAATCCTCGGCCACAGCATCGCAGGGCCATCCAATCATGTCCAAGGTGAGATGGGTCGGCAACGACTACGCTCTGCTCTCAAAGATAGCATCTGCAAGGCACTGCCCGGCGACACGCCCGCGGCGATCGATAGCATCGTCCTTGGCATGACGGGCATCGGAAAAACATTAGGACGACCTGCGCTAGTGGAATCGTTCACGCGGGAGTTTGTCTCACCACGCGCAATTGCCGTTCACAACGATCTTAAGATCGTACTAATGGGCGCTTCTGTAGGAGAGCCGGGAATCGTCGTATATGCAGGCACGGGTGCCCACACATTTGGAGTCAACGACCGTGGAGACGAGGTCCGTGTCGGAGGGTGGGGGCATATCATCGATGACGAGGGAGCTGGCTACGATATTGGCCGACGGGCGCTACAAGGCGTGTTCAGAGCCGAGGACGGCCGAGAACCCCCAACCGTGTTGAGATCTCGCATTCTAGGCCACTTTGACTGTGGCAGCATGGACGAATTGCGGAACAAGATCTACGAGGATCGTGGACTAGACCGCTTGGGAATTGCAACACTGAGCAGGCTCGTTGGCGAAGCAGCCGCCGATGGCGATGCAGTAGCAGAAGCAATACTGCGACGTGCGGGCGAAACGCTGGCTAAGACCGCTGTCATTGCGTTGCAGAGACTTGATCAGAAAGGCATGCAAGTTGTGTACTACGCGGGGGGGACGTTTCGATCCCGTGTACTCCTTCACGCGTTCGTGCAGTCACTTACCTTGCAGATGCCGGACGTTGCCATTCGACCGCCTAGGTTCCCGCCAGTTGTGGGAGCGATTCTTCTCGCATTTCGCCTCATAGGTTTGGAGGCGGGAACGCCGGTTCTGGACACGCTCTCGCAGGAGATATCCCGTATTGGATGGGCGGCATGATGCGAGTCGGAGTCGGCGTTGGAGATATCACGCCTCAAGGCAGCGTCCCCATGGATGGCTATGCTGCCAGGAGCGAACCATCCGTCGGTATACGCGATTCCATCCGAGCTTGCTGTTTCGTGTTCCGGGTGGATTCTGAGCGAGACAGCCGTAGCGCTGCCGTACTCGTTATTGATGTTGTGGGCGTTTCAAACTCGTGGGCTGCGTTGCTGCGAGAGCTTGTGGCATCTAAAACCGGTGTCCCACCGAACCGAGTGATCGTCGCTGCAACGCATACCCACGCAGGGCCAGCCGGTATTGCTGCGGGAAGTGAGCAGAGCTTTCCTAGTGATCAGGCAAGTGAACCGGCGAGGGCGCTTCGTGCCGGAGTAGAGCAGGCAGCCAAGGAGGCCGCCACCGGGATCTTCCCGGCAATGGTTGGTTTCGGACGGTCGTCAGTGCGGTCTGTTGTAAGACATCGAACCGTTGCGTCAAAGCTTGTCGACGGTTCCCTTTGGCTGATGCGGATTGACGACGATGGCGGGCGAATGCGCGCGTTGCTGGGAAACTATCCATGTCACTCCACCGTATTAAGCAAAGAGAACCGCCTTCTTTCGGGTGATCTACTCGGCGTCGCCGCAAGAAGGACGGAGTCCGATGCCGCAGACGGAGTCACAGTTGCCATCACCTACGGAGCAGCGGGGGATATGAGCACCAGGTTTACGCGGCAGGACCAGGGTTCCCCAGAACTTGATAGGCTGGCTGGAATCCTCGCACAGGCGGTGTCGGATCTCGCGCGTCGAGTGAAGACACATCAGTCATCGGTACTCCGCAGTGTGGAAAGAACCTGTGACATCCCTTATCGGCGCCCAGTTGCGGTAACCAAGACAAGGGAGGAAGCGATGAATCTATCTTCTTTTCTGGGGCAACAAGCGCAAACACTATCACCCGCAAAGCGACGTGTATTCGAGACCCGTCTCGAGGGGCTTCGCGCCCTTGAGACAATGATGACTTCTGGAGAACTAAAGAAGGGGTCCGAAACGTTAGTCATCGATGGGCTGAGGATTGACGACGGGTATCTCATCACGATTCCCGGCGAGCCCTTCAACGAACTCGTGCGCTCTCTAAGGGCGGTTGCCCCCCCCCCGCAAGAAGTAGCTGTGCTCGCATGCACAACCGGGTATGCGGGATATTTCCCCGACACGGCGGCAGGCGCCGGTGGGTGGTATGAGGC
>CAZBSW010000032.1:0-11432 GCA_964494835.1 uncultured Thermotogae bacterium | reverse complement strand
GAGCTGTCCCGCCGCTCGACCGGGAAGACGCTGTACATCCTCGACGAGCCGACGACCGGACTGCATGCGGCCGACGTGAGCAAACTGCTGGAAGTGCTGCATCGGTTGGTCCACACCGGCAATACGGTAGTCGTGATCGAGCACTGTCTTGATGTCATCAAGACCGCCGATTGGATAATCGACCTCGGTCCCGAAGGTGGCGATGGAGGCGGCGAGGTGATTGCAACCGGGACCCCCGAGGAAGTGGCACACTCGGACGGATCGTACACCGGCCAGTACCTCGCTCCCTTACTTGACGGGAACCTGGCACCGCTGACAGCCGAAAAGTGAGGGTCGGCAAATACCCCGCTAGGCACATCTGCCCCTTCTTCTCTTATTCTCTTATCGGTGCTAGAATGAGACAGATAAAGTTGAAGAGGAGGTTCGTCATGAAGCGGGGAAGGATTGTGGCCTTGGTTCTACTCTCTCTTATCTGTGTCGCGGCAACGCTATATGGCGACAGCTACGCGATCTACTACGCATCGTACAGCGGCCAAGACACCGCTCTGGTGATCATGAACTCGGGTGGGCAAGACACCTACTACACAGTGAAGGCTTACGACGCGTATGGCACGTTGATTGACTCCACATCGGGGGACCTTGTTGCGTATGAGTCAGACTACCTCTTGTTGAGTTCGCTTGTAGGCCATGCCGAGGACGCATGGGGCCTGGCGCTGATCGAATCACCTGCGATCCTCACCGTGGGCGTGGAGACGTCGATGTACGAGAATTGGTTATCATCGGACAACGTTGTCGATCCGGTTCCGACAAATGATGGGGAATTCACATATTTCTGGTACGGTCTCAACTACTCGAACACGCCAACGCAGAAGACTGGGATTGCCGTCGTCAACCCGAATGCTTCTCCAGCCGCGGCGACGCTCTTCTTCTACGATTCGTACGGCGATCTGGAGGGGTCACTCGATATTCTGCTCGATCCGCATGAGACCGACTACTACCTGTCCGACGACGTTGTCGATACCGCCGCATCGATGTGGGGGATTGTTGACGTGCGCGCGACCGTGCCGGTGATCGTTGCCGCCGAGTACTTCGATGGAGAGGGGACGCTGATGAACGTCGATCAGCTATCGTTCTACTACTACGCGGAGTACTGACAAGCGCGTTCGCAGAGCGCTGCTCGAGAGGCAGGAGGCCGACGATCTCCGAAATCTGCATCTACGAAGCGATAGAGAAGTGCCACCTCTGTCAATCGTGTGGTTACGATCAGCTCACGTTGGTGTAATACGGAGTGCAAGTAGGTGCTTGCGAGCAGGATTAGGCTGGAAACACCCCAAGTGATAGGGATGATGTTCCCTCTCCTATCGGTTACGGGTAGCAAGGACATCACCGCGGCGATTGCGACGGTCTCGCGATGAGCAATTCGAGCAACAGGACCGGACATTGTTGGTCCGGGCCGCTCCTCGAGCAGGACGAGAAACCAAAGTAGAGTCCCTCAGTGGCTCCCTTACCAGGGGATGCTGCCAACGTGGGGCTCATCTGGCGGTCACTTTCGAAGGGGGCCGTCAGGACCCCCTTCGCCGTCACTAGCAGCAGCAATCACCTTGTTCTCAGTAGGTGCAAGCTGTGCCGATGGAGACCGCTCCATACGCCGTTCCTTTCGTCCCTGCATCGTCGGTTACGGTGAGAGTGACGATGAATCGCCCGCTCTCCTCGTATGTATGGCTGACACACGCGCCGGACCCGATCTCTCCATCCCCGAAATTCCAAAGGTAGGAGACGATGTTCCCCTCGGCGGCGCGCGAGTACGATCCGTCGAACTCGATTGCCGTCCCGACCGTGCCGCCAGAGCAAGACGGCAGGCCGGTGATCACAGCCAGCGGGATATCCGGACCGCTACCGCAGGATCCACCACTACACGATGAAGACGATTCATCCTGTACGTCGACCGCATGTCGGACAACAGTTGTCGCACCGTCGTTGTCGGTCACCGTCAGCTTGACTACATAGTAGCCGGCGTCGGTGAATGTGTGGGTGGCCTCCTCACCACTCCCCGTGCTTCCGTCACCGAAGTCCCAGTCGTAGGAGACAATCTCTCCGTTGGCGTCGTAGCAGCCGTGGGCGGCGAATGACACCTCGGTACCGCTGCAAGGGGAATCGTCACTCAGGTAGAAGCTCGCTACCGGCGCCGGATTGGTAACCGTGATTGCGATCTTCTCGTAGTTCATTTTTCCCTGGTTGTCCGTAACCGTCAACTTCACCAGATAGGTGCCGGCATAGGTATAAGTATGGTCGACGCTCATTCCGGTTGCCGGTGCCGGGTCGTGCGGATCGCCCAGATCCCAGTAATAGCTGCTGATCGTGCCATCATCGTGGGAATAATGAGCGTTGAATTGCACCGTCAGCGGCGACGTCCCCTCCTGTGGTGAGGCGTCGATCACCGCCTCGGGGGTCTGATTCACCATCGGGCTTACTATGTCATCGAGCGCGCATCCGGTGAGGATAATCGGAAGAGCCACGACGAGCAGTATCGCTATCTTTCTCATTGTTCACCGTCCGTTCCCCAGTTTGGACCTCCGCCGGTGAGGTCGGCGTTGCAAGGCGGCCCGCCAAGCACCTCGACTTGGTTTACATAGGTTGTCGCATCGCCGTCGTTGTCAGTGACCGTGAGCGTAACGTTGTATGTGCCCGGCCAGAGGAAGCGGTGCTCGACAACCTCGCCACTGTCGGTCTCGCCGTCGCCGAAATTCCAGTCGTAGGCCACGATTGATTCGTTGTCAGTCGATTCCGATGCGTCAAACGTGATCCACTCACTCGCGCCCACGATATAGCCGTCATCCAACTTGCTCTTGGGCGAATAGGAGAATGTTGCAGCTGGAGGGGGGTTGAGTGCTTGCACGGTGAGTGTGCTCTCATCGGAACTCCCTTGATTATCCACCACAGTCAACGAAACGGTATAAGTTCCATCCTGTTTGTAGTTATGCGTTACCTGCGAGCCGGTTCCGGCCCCGCCGTCACCGAAATTCCACAGGTACGATACGATCTGTCCATCGGGGTCATAGGACAGTGTTCCATCGAAATTAGCCGTGAATGGGATCACTTGTTGCACCTGCGAAGCGCTGAAGATCGCCCTTGGCTGATTCTGCATTCTCGCTAAAGAGCAGCCGGTGATCACGAACGCAACGAGGGCTAGCATCACCAGCAGAAGGTAGAACCTCGTGGTTCTCATTTTACCGCTCCTTTCCCTGTTACAGGGCAATATCTATGTCTATGGAAATGGTGAACTGAACGGTAATACCGCTGAGATCGACCACCTCCGCCGCGCCGTCTCCGTCCATGTCGAATCCGTTTCCCTGTGCATCCGTCACCTGTTGGACGGTGAGAGAACGGTAGAGGACTGAAGTCCCGACGTTGAACCAACTCGTAAGGGGGAATGACAGAGATACTCCGCCCTCGATGCCTACGCTTGAACCGTTGTAGTGGCCATCTCCATTCGGCAATTGAATGGAGATGTCATAGTCAGTCGGCATCTCGAATGCGATCGCTGTGTCGAGACCGGAGTAGTAGTAGCCCACACCGAAGTCGACAGCGAGCATGAGACCGGCGTTGAGAAACATAAGTCTCCCGCCGAATATCAAACCGACGCTCTGGCAGCGCAGGTCGATCGCGATATCCGACACTTCACTGGGGGCGATTGTAGTGTATGTGCCGGCCGTCTCCGATCTGGCCTGGAAGTACTCAAGCTTTCCCCCCAAGGCGAGGAAGTCGTTGAGCCAATACCGTTCACCTGCCTGATACGAGAGACCATTTCCCAGGCTGGGAAGGGCCGGGACGTTGCCGTCCACGGTTGGCGTTTCGTTCAGGTCGGCGATAATGGCGTTGACTACGTCGATGTTCGCGTTTATGTCGCCGAGAGCAGCGGCCGAAGGGCCGCCGCCCACGAAGAACTCGAGCGGCCCAGCGAACGCGACCGTTCCCCACAGCAGCGTGATTATCATCACAGGCATTAGCCCCTTCATCATGTCCCCCTTTTCCGTCACTTATGGGTCAAGGGAGGGGCGTGCTTCATAACAGAAAAACCCCTCTCGCCACCCGTATGACCAGAGTAAGGGCTTGCTTCCATAAGGCGTAGGCCATCCCTCCGCCGAGTGCTGGATCTAGTTCAGGAGAGAGTTGGACTTATGTCTCATCGTTCGATGACCGTGGGGAAGGCGATGCCGCCTCGATGTCCGCCGATGTGGGATTGAGACGAATACATGTATCTGTTCGATTTGCGGTCTCTGTCAGGTCTGAGTTCATACCACCGCCTTGCGAATTCATCATGCGGTCGGAGCCGTTCGATGCTCGCTTATGAGCTATGCGAACGAATCTCGATCGCAGCTTGTTGCGGTGACGGTTCGTGATCGGCGGTTCTGGTATTCTATACGGGAGGTGGAGTCACCTATGTCAGTCGAGCAGGAGCCGCCGGCATCGTAGGAAATCGATTCTTATCACGGCGGCTCCAACAAACCGCGGTTGCAAGAGGCCGCAATATGGGAAGTAGAAGGAGACCAGACGACGAAGATGGCGAACAAGATCGAACTACCGCTTGCGCGATTCGCGCGCCGGTTCTTCAGACCCGCGAATCTTGTATTGGTGA
This sequence comes from uncultured Thermotogae bacterium, assembly GCA_964494835.1. Lineage (GTDB taxonomy): Bacteria > Bipolaricaulota > Bipolaricaulia > UBA7950 > UBA9294 > M55B144. The sequence goes on along the minus strand of CAZBSW010000032.1, from coordinate 6,796 downwards.
CGACGCTGTCCCCGAACGGAGTCGTCAATGTAGCCCCAAAGACACAGGCTATGCCGATAGGCCGCAAAGGATACTGGGCGTTCGCGTGCTGCGCGCGGCATCACACTTACCAGAACATCGAGCACCAAGGGGAGTTTGTCATCAACTTCCCTGGCCCGGGATTGATCGAGCGGGTAGCGCAGACGGCGAGGGATGTGCCGCCCGGCACGGACGAGATCAAGGAAGCGGGACTGACCGCGATGGAGGCACGGCGGGTGAAGGTGCCGGTGGTCGCCGAGTGCGGGGTAAATGTCGAATGCCGCCGACATCAGGTGATCGACGGATATGGCGATGAAAGCCTGATCGTTGGCGAGGTGGTGGCGGTCACCATTGATGAAGTGTTGGTCGACGCAGGAGTAGAGACATTGCATACTTTCCCTCTCCTTGTCTATGTTTATCCTGATCACTACGCTGTTGTCGACCGGGTGGAGCGATTCCGTTTTCCCGAGGACTACAAGGCATAGGCCGCAATCGTTACGCGCTCTCGCCGTTGGGGTATGATCGAATTACCCGCGCTCTTACCCAATGCTGAACGTAACCGAGTGCGGCGATCCTGCTTCCTCCGGAGCCGAGATCACGAAAGACGTGCCAGCAGACAGCTTCGCTGCCGAAAAGCCGGTCCGTGTCTTGTGACGGCTGAACGACGCCGATGGCCATCGCATCGTGTGATGCCGGCGAGTGAGCACTTGCTGGTGATGCTAGTGGAGGGTTGACCATATGGATTCTGACGATGGAAGACTGATACCTCCGAGAGTTCCGGGTGTTGTCTGGCGTCCGCTCCAGCGCCAGGATGTCGGAGCGATCGTGGATCTCATCGAAGCCTGCTTGGCGGCCGACGGTGGGCTTCCGCTCGCGACCGACGAGTCGGTTGTGCAAGAGAGCTACCTGTCAGTTGAGATCGGGGCATCGATCGGTGCGTTCGAATCGGACACGCGACTTGTGGCGTGCGCAGCGGTGCAGCGAGTAGATTCTCCTGAAGCGTGCCGAGCCGCTGCAGTGGGGCAGGTGCGTCCGGATCACCGTGGATGCGGGTTGGGTACTTTCCTTGTCGGATGGATTAGCAGGCAGGGAGAGCGGCTTCTCTCTGATGCACCTGCAGACCGTCCACACATGATGGATCTCACGATCGATACGCTCACCGACGCGGCCGAGCAGCTGTTCTTGCGGCACGGGCTGGAACAACGGTTCGCCGAAGATGTGATGCGAATCGATGTGATAGAACGGTTCGCAGGGGATCCGCTGGTCGTCGAGATCAGCCTGTCGACTTGGACGCCGCAGCTGGCGGACCAGTTCTTCGAGGCCTACAAAGCAGCGTTCCGCGACCGACCGGGGTTTCCGGGATGGAGCAAAGAGAAGTGGATCGATTGGGCAACGGCGGGTGATGACTTCCGCTCGGAAGCCTCATTCCTCGCTTGCTACGGTGATCTGCCCGTCGGGTTCATCGTCTGCGCGGATGGGTGGATCGTCCAAGTGGGCGTACGTCCGGGATGGCGCAGGAGGGGGATCGGGTCTGGGCTCGTCGTTGCGGCACTCTCCCGTCTCCATGCAGCAGGCGCCCGCCACGTACTTCTCGACGTTAACGTGAACAACCCGATAGCGCGGCGGATGTACGAGCAGCTCGGATTTAAGAAGATCGGACGTCGCGCGCGGTTCGCGCGAACGCTCCCGTGATAGGCGGGATCGATTAGCTGGCGGTTGACTCAATTCATCTCCCTTCTTCCGCTGGCTCCGCCGGCCGTATCCCACTCTGTTCAATGTTCCATGGACTTGACCGAACGGATTCATGACTGTGTAGTGGTTTAGTTGTATAGAAAGGCCAATATCAATGGGAACAGAAAACAGGGTATAAGCGTCGGGGAATAGCAGGCGGCGGCCAGTATTAAGGAAACGCCGTCGTGGAGTTTTGTATACTGGACATAGTTGGCACGACCAGCGTGGAGGGAGGGATAAGTGAGTCACATCTTCTGGTATCCAGGATACGATCTGCTTTTGAGGAATATCGTCCGAGCGGAGAATTGCCATCTATATGACGGCGAAGGAAAGAGATATGTTGATCTGGAGTCCGGCGTTTGGTGTACCTCGGTAGGGCACAGGAATCCGAGAATACTCCGTGTTATGGTTGAGCAGGCTACTCTCATCGCCCATACGGGCTTTTCATTTTCCAATGAGATCGTGGAGGAAGCGGCCCGCGAGATTCTATCGTTACACGGAATCGAAGGGGGAAAGTGTGTGTTTCTATGTTCGGGTAGCGAGGCCGTTGAATTCGGTGTCCGCGTAGCACAATCGATCAATCTCCGGCCCAAGTTGATGACGATGGCGGATTCCTACTTTGGGGCTTATGGATCGGCGAGCATGAGACAAGAGGATGAGTGGTTCTGTTTCGACTGGATGGAATGTGCCAAATGTCAATACGCCGATGCTTGCAACGAACAATGCGAACATTGGGCCGCGATCCCTTTTGACCAGATCGGAGGGTTTCTTTTCGAGCCGGGTAGTTCCTCTGGCCTTGTTCGCTTCCCTCCCTATAAGCTCATCCGAAGCATTGTTTCGGTAATGAGAGCAAACGGCGGCATTGTACTCACCAACGAAGTTACCACCGGTGTCGGACGGACCGGCAAATGGTTTGGTTACCAACACTATGATGTTTCTCCTGACATTGTTGCCATGGGCAAAGGTATCGGAAACGGCTATCCAGTAAGTGTGACCGCCTTCTCACCATGTCTGATACGTAAATTAGGTGGCCGGCAGATCAAGTACGCTCAATCACACCAGAATGACCCCCTTGGAGCTGCTATCGTCCTCGAAGTGATACGGACCATAAAGGAGGGTGCTTTAATCGAAAAGAGCAGGGACATTGCCGCAATTCTTATGAGCGGACTAGAGGGAATTAAGGTCCGGACCGACAAGATAAAGGCGATTCGCGGGCGGGGACTGATGGTGGCCCTTGAACTGGAAGACGATGCAAAAGCCTCTTATACAACGTACGTGCAAAAGGAACTTGTGGAAAATGGGTATGTTCTGGCCCAACGGCCAGGCCTCAACGTGCTGAGAATAGACCCAAGTCTGACGATCGATAGCAAGGACATCGAAGACTTCTTGAAGACATTCGAAAACGTGCTAGCGGATGAGTCTACCTAAGACCGTACTTCGCACTACACAGGTGATTTGGGACGTTGAGTGGGAGAAAACACAATGGCGGCAAAACAAATCCTGTTACCAGGAAACCTCCAGCCATATGAGGTAAGTGAACCTGTGTGCCCCGAGGAACTCCAAGATGTACGCGGGCTCGCATACGATCTTCATGACACGCTGATGGAATGCCGAAATCGATACGGTGCCGGAAGAGCGATCGCCTCACCGCAGCTCGGTGCGATGAAACGAGTTCTGCACGTGCGCATTGACGATGTCTCGACCATCAATCCCGACCCAGTCGACACTGAATGAGCGACTCAAGCTTGGCGTTGGGCGCACGCGCTATTATAGTTGGGATTTATGGAACCAAGTGTAGAAATCCTGTCGGTGAACGAGTCTAATCTCGAAACCGTTGGCTTCTTCTGCTACAAAAGCAAGCGGAAAACGGAAGGGTACGCGAGGAAGCTGTCATGGGTTCGTGATCGCCTTACTGAGGGATTGCGCCTCCAGATACTTCTCGAAAATGGCGTTTCCAAGGGATTCATCGAGTACATCCCCGGCCAATATGCTTGGCGGGCGGTGAATGCCACTGGATACTTGTTTATTCACTGCATGTGGGTTGTGGGGAAAGCGAAGGGAAAGGGCTACGGTTCCCGCCTCTTGAATATGTGCATTCAGGAGGCGGAGAAAGGTGGCTTCGCCGGTGTCGCTGCACTGACCAGCCGCGAGACCTGGTTAACGGATGCCAACCTTTTTATGAAGTCCGGATTTGAGGTCGTTGACACCGCGTCTCCCTCTTTCACCCTCTTGGCCCATTCGTTCGGCACCCACGTCAAACCCTCCCTACCCACTGACTGGTCTGCCAGGCTCACAGCGTGGGGGCCTGACTTAATCGTTGTCTACGCAGATCAGTGCCCATATATCGACCGTATGAAGCAGGCGGTGTATAACGTTGCAAGCACACTTGACATTCCAGCACGCGAAGTTCGGCTCACCGACTCCCAGCAGGTGCAACAAGAGGCACCTTCCCCGTATGGGGTCTACAACATCGTCTATCGCGGTCAGCTTATCGCCGCGCATCCAATTGGGACTGATGCCCTTATGGATCTGATGCGAGTAAGGATCTGATGAGCTATCGAATGTTCATCCTGGGTGCCTAAATACTCGCCGGGGGCGACCCAGGGTGCGGCATGATTCTCAATCGATGGTAGGAGCCAGAGCGGCCGGAATCACTGACGCCGGTGATTGTCCCAGGCTTCAAAGAAGGAAACAATGGCGGTAAGACAAATTCTGTTACTGGGAAATCCCCAGCTATTTGAGGTAAGTGAGCCTGTATGCCCCGAGGAAATGCGGGATATCCCTGGGCTCGTATGCGATCTTCATGATACGCTGATGGATTTCCGAAATCGATACGGTGTTGGCAGAGCGATCGCCTCACCGCAGATTGGTGTGATGAAGCGCCTTCTGTACATGTGTATTGATAATGTCTCAACCGTCTTCATTAATCCCGAGCTGACAAGCCAGGGACACGATATGATTGAAGTATGGGATGACTGTATGTGTTTCCCTGATCTACTGGTGAGAGTAAGGCGGTATAGGTCGTGTCGGCTACGGTTTCGGAATCTGGAGTGGAAAGAGGACGAAATCGTGGCTGAGGGAGATCTATCGGAATTACTTCAGCATGAGTGCGATCATCTCAACGGCATCTTGGCTGTGTCCAGGGCAATTGACGGGCGATCTTTTGCGCTAACGAGCGAGAGAGGTTTCTTGCATGCCGACTAACAAAGACACACAGGGAATACACGTGCTCCGCGATAGGAATGACCACTTCGAAGAAACATGGTCCGCAACGGGCCTCTTCTTTGGTGTTCTTTCGCTGATTACAGTGACTGATCGCCTTTCGCCATACCGTCTCTTCTCTGGCATTAGCCGTCATTCCCGCTGGAACGATCGATGGCATACGTGATCCGACCGTTTCATGATCGGTTTTGGAAGCGAGACAAGCCGAGAACATCAGTGGTTGCTGCGCGATTGAGTCGCTCTGCCGCCTCTCGAATCCTCTCCGTCGGCGCGGTCGCCGATACGCGCACGTAACCTTCACCGCGCCGCCCGAAGAACGATCCCGGAGCCACGATCACTCCCGTTTCGTTGAGGAGACATAACGCGAATTCTTCCGACGTCCACCCTGCCGGTATCTGTGCCCATAGGTAGAGGGTCGCCTGCGGCATGGATGCCCGTAAACCGAGCACCGTGAGCCCGTCGAGGAGGAGGGAAAGCCGGTCTCGATAGACGGCGTTTCGCGACGTGATCCATCCTTCGTCGATCGATAGGGTGGAGGCTGCCGCGGTCTGAAGCGGCGAGAAGATCCCCGTGTCGACGTTCGATTTCACGAGTGAGAGCAACGCAAGCGCATCCGGGTTTCCAACCGCCATTCCCACGCGCCATCCGGGCATGTTGAACATCTTGGATAGGGAGTGGAACTCGATTGCTACCTCAACCGCGCCGGGGACCTGAAGCAGACTCGGCGGCCGACAACCATCGAACGCTACGTCAACATAAGGGATGTCGTGGCAGAGGAGAATGCCGTGCCGGCGGGCGAAGGCGACCGCCGTGGCGAGGAATTCCAGATCGGCGACAGCACCGGTCGGATTGTTCGGGTAGTTGAGCCACATCAGGACCGCTCCCTTCGCTACGTCGGTTGGAATTGCGTCGAAATCGGGGAGGTATCCTCGCTCAGCTGAGAGAGGGAAGGAAACCGGTTCTCCCCCTGCGAGGATCGTCCCGATCGTGTACGGCGCATACCCCGGATCGGGTACAAGAACCGTCTCGCCAGGGTCCACGCAGGCGAGGGCGAGATGAACGATTCCTTCCTTCGACCCAATGAGAGGGACAACCTGCGTTTGTGGATCGAGTTCTACGTCGAATCGGCGAGCATAGTAGGCGGCGATCGCCGCCCGGAGCTCCGGGGCGCCGCGGTAGCCCGGGTAGCGATGGCCACCGGGCACATCGACAGACTTGTGCAAGCAGGCGATTGCGGTATCAGGGGGGGCGAGGTCGGGGTTCCCCATGTCTAGACGGATCACATCGATTCCCCGCGCCTCTGCGTCACGGCAGTGCTCATTCCAGCGGATGAATGGATACAGAGGCACCCGCTCCAAGCGATGCGCGGGCCTCATCGTGATCCCGTCCCGTCCTCGGAGTCTCTCTCCGCCAGGTGATCGAGTAACCCGGCGAGTCCGAGGAGATAGCTTTGTCGACCAAACCCAGTCACTGTCCCAATGCAGACAGGCGCAATCAGCGATCGCCGACGGAACGGTTCGCGTGCGCCGACGTTTGACAGATGTACCTCTACCGTCGGAAGTCCAATAGCTGCGATTGCATCGCGCAGCGCGATACTCGTGTGGGTATAGCCTCCCGGGTTGAATAGCACGCCGTCGGCCCAATCCGCTGCCTCGTGCAGCACGTCGATCAGCTTACCTTCATGGTTCGATTGCACGATGTGCAACTCGGCATTCCGCTCCGCCGCCTCGGCGGCCAACGCCGCATCGATCTCTGCCAGGGATGCCGATCCATAGACCGCTGGCTCGCGTCGGCCGAGCAGGTTCAGGTTTGGTCCATGCAAGAC
>CAZBSW010000031.1:0-11731 GCA_964494835.1 uncultured Thermotogae bacterium | reverse complement strand
GTGCACCTCTTCCTCGGTGGTGTTGATCCAATATACCGTGGCATCACGCATCTCTACTACTCCGCTTCGTCTGATCCGCCAAGATACGCGATCGCCTTCTGCAACGCAATCTCTGGATCGATCCCGTTGTTCCAAATGCGCGCGATCTCAAGCAGCAGGAGTCCTCCCTCGCGTGCCTCGTCCGAAGGATAGTCGCTCTCCGAGATCATTTTGGCATCGATGCTTGCAGCAAGCTTCCGCGCCGCGAGTAACGTCGGCAACCGCTGCTCACGATGACCTTCCTTTCGCTTGATCGTTTCCCACGTACGATGAATCGATTGTAGCTCCTTGGGAGCATCAGCAAAGACATGCGGATGCCGACGGATCAACTTGCGCGTGAGAATATCGATTACATCGTCAATGGAGAACTGGTCTGCTTCACTCGCAATCTGGCTATGCAGTAATACCTGCAACAGCAGATCCCCCAATTCGTCGGCAAGCGATGACGGATCGCCCGTGTCAATCGCAGCGATGACCTCATGCGCTTCCTCAAGGACGTACGGGCGCAGGGAATAATGATCCTGCGCCCTATCCCATGGACAGCCGTCTTGCGCGCGCAGTCTGCCGACCAGCGTGACAAGATCGGCAAATGCACTACGATCCGTCACCCGCAGTGGGGACGGCCTGATTCGTCCCGCTTGCCGTCTGGACCGGTTGTACAGTCGCGCTTGGCGTCTGTTCCTCCGTGGGCGCGGTCGGCGAAACGCCCGCCTGCACAAGGAGTTGAGCAACTTCGTCCGCATGATAGTCAGGGGCATCCGACGCTAGTTGTTGCAGCTTCGCCTTCGCCTTCTCGTCGTCCCCCTGTGCCAGATAGAGCTTGCCGAGCTGCAACAGGGCATCGAGACCGACTTCAGTCAGCGGCTTGCTTTGCCCGACCTCAGTCTGATTAGTATCGACAATCTTCTGATAGAGACCGATCTTATCGGCGTCAGTCGTGGTGTGCTGCAGACCGCGCGTCAGGTAGTCAATCGAGGTATCGTATTCGGTGCGCCATTTGTACGCCTCGGCAATGCCACGATAGGCCTCAAGAGAGTCAGACTGTACGTCAAGGACCATGGCGTACTGCTTGATTGCCGCACTCCACTTGTATTCGGCCGAATACACCGCGGCAAGCTTCAAGCGCACATCCATGTCATCGGGAACGAGCTCGGTCAGTTTCTCACCAAGTGACTCCTTCTGACCATTGTCGAGCGAGCGGGCGAACGCCAACCGATAATTGGAGATCGCGCCTTCCTTGTCGCCCTGCTGAAGAAGGGTGGCGGCAAGGCCTTCGTATGCATCGGCCTTGTACGGAGAGCGCAAGATGACGTGCTGGAAGTTCTGCTTGGCATCGGTCAGATCCCCTCCGGCAAGATATGCGTTCCCGAGACTGGTATAGACATCGAGTGAACCGCCGCGAGCTATGGCCTTCTTGTACTGATCCACCGCAGTCTGCTCGTAGTTTGTAATGTCCGTTTCCAGCTTCTTTAGTTGCGCGTCTTCATCGGCCGTGCGGTCGCTCTTTGCGTTCAGTTCGTCACGCGTTGCGATCGCTATCTGCAATCGTTCATAGGCGAGGTCTCCCAGGCCGATAACCAGCTTAAGGTTGTCAGGATCGGTCTTGGCGATCGAATCGAACACACTTTGTGCGTCATCCAGCTGCTTGAGCGAGATGTAGGCCGAAGCAAGCTTGGTCATCACGCTCACATCACCCGGTCGAAGTTCGAGCGCTTTCTTGTATTGTTCTACAGCGCGCTTGTAGTTCCCGCTCTCCACCGACATATCACCGGACCCGATGTACGCCGGGACGTAGGTCGGATCCTTGTTTATTGCTTCTTCGTAGCGCGTCTCCGCACCGAGCGTGTCGCCGCGTTCCGCGAGGAGCTTTCCGTACAGGTAGATCGCGGTGGTGCTGTCCGGGTCGAGGGCGAGAACCCGCTGGAGGAACTTCTCATCTGTATCCGTGTTCTCCAGGGCTTGCAGATATGCCGAGAGCGCCTTCGCCTTGTCAGTATCGATCTGCTTCGCCAACGCATCGATCTGGGCCTTGTCAGCGTCGGTCGGGTTTTCCTTTGCCTCCAGATCCTTCTTGCTCTGCTGCGCGGTGGTCATATTGGCCTCGTAGATGCGTCCGATGTAGTACGGCAAATACGCGTCGTCCGACGCGCCTTCGGCAAGCAGCCGCTGGAACTCAGCCAATCCCTTATCCTTATCGGTCTGTTCAATGAGATAGGCATTCACCAATGGCATATCGATTGTTATCTCGGCCTGATCGTGAATACCTTGATACCAATCATTGAACTTGTTGTCGCCCGTCTCTTTCACATAATCGTCATGCACCTTGTCTTTCACTTCGTCAAGCGTCGGCGTATGCGCATCCTTGTGATCGGTAACCTTGATAATATGGTAACCGTACTGGGTCTTGATCGGCTTACTCACTTCACCGACCTTCATCGAGAACGCAGCATCCTCGAATTCCTTTACCATCTGCCCGCGGGAGAACCAGCCGAGATCGCCGCCCTTGTCCTTGGTGGCGGTGTCGGTGGAGTACTTCTTCGCCAGATCGGCGAAGTCCGCGCCGTTGTTCAGCTCGGCGAGCACCTTGTTCGCCGTATCTTCGTCGTCGACAAGAATATGCGAAGCCCTCACCTGTTCGGGAGTATTGTATTTCGAGATGTTCTTCTCGAAGTATGCCTCCAGTTGATCGTCGGTCGGTTCGATAGTTCCGACCACCGCAGTACGGAGTGCTTGATCGCGCAGCTGTGCCTTGATCCCTTCTTTCATCTGGAACTTGAAATCGGCCAGCGTCTTGTTCTGGCTCACGAGATAGGTATTGAGCTGATCTTCTGTGATGTTGTACTGACTCAATAGATCGTCGTATTGCTTCTTGAAGGCATCGTCGACGTCCTTGGACGCAATCTTGATGTTCATCTTCTTCGCCTGCTCGGCGTACAGCTCTTCGCGAATCAGGCCTTGCATCGCCTGTGCCTCGATCGATAGCTGGAAGTATGCACCGCTGGCACCGGCAAACAGCGAACTTGGATCCTGTCCTATCTGTTGGTAGTACTGTCGATATTGGTTGGAAATGTTCGTCGATGCCTGATCCAAGCTCGTACGCGTAATCTTCGTTCCATTCACCACTGCAGCGACACTCGCATTCTGCGCGGTGCTGGACGAACTAGTGAACATTCCGGCCTGGTTAAGGCCGATCAGGCCGACGCCACCTATAAGGAAGGCTATTACAATAGCCCAAATGATCGTTTTCTTATGTCGCTCGAAAAACTGATACATCTCCCTCACTCCTTTAGACAGGAACTCAAATTCTACCAGATAGTACATGGATCGCCGTACCCTAACAAGGGAGTATCAGCAATCTTGGACGACTCTCTAGATGTCGGTGTCTTCGCTGGCAGAGGGCAGATGGCGGGGGTGCAACTCGAACTGAATCGCGGTTCTGTCCTCTTCTTCAATAGACACGGTGGCGAACGCAGGCGTGAAATAGAGATCGATACCGCTTGCCGCCAAGTAGCTGCGCGCGATCGCCACCGCCTTTACCGCCTGGTTGACGGCTCGAGGCCCGATCATTTGTAACACTGCTTCGCGCCGCCCGCGCACGCTGTTGGCGATTGCCCCGGCAACCGCTCCCGGTCTCGATCCAGATGAGACTTTCAGTATCTCCATCCGCGACCTCCCGCTTCCTGGCTTACTTCGCGTTCTCCGTGAACTGTGTCTGCCGGATTACGTTAACCCTGATCTCACCAGGATAGCTCAGTTCTCCTTCGATAGCACGCGCAATGTCATAAGCGAGTTTTGCTGCCATATCGTCGCTTGCTCGCTCCGGTTGCACCACCACCCGCACCTCACGCCCAGCCTGCAGAGCGAATGCCTCTTGCACCGCAGGGAATGACCTACACAACTCTTCCAGTTCTTGCAGGCGCTGGATGTAGCGTTCAAACGTCTCTTGCCGTGCACCCGGACGGGCAGCAGACAATGTATCGGCCGCCTGAATGAGAACGTCGATGACTCCCTTCAGCTCGATGTCCTCATGATGGGCGGCGATCGCATGGACAACCCCAGGACTCTCACCGTAACGGCGGGCGAGATCGGCGCCGATCAAGGCATGTGGACCGTCCACTTCATGATCGACGGCCTTGCCGATATCGTGTAATAGTCCGGCGCGCTTCGCGTTCGTCGCATCTATTCCCAGTTCATCGGCGATTATCTTGGCAATCGAGCTCACTTCAAGTGAATGTGCAAGCTGGTTCTGGCCGTAGCTTGTGCGGTACTTCAATCGGCCGAGGAGGGCCATCAGTTCAGGATGTAGCTCGATTCCAAGATCGAACGCGGCCTTTCTCCCTTCCTCTTTGATCCGCTCGGCAAGGTGTGCCTTCGCCCGCTGCACCTTCTCCTCGATCTGTGCGGGGTGAATCCTCCCATCCTCGATCAGACGAGAGAGCGCAATACGTGCCACCTCACGTCGCAAAGGGTGGAAACACGAGAGAACGACCATCTCCGGCGTATCATCGACAAGCAGCTCCACGCCGGTAAGTGCCTCGAATGTCTTGATATTACGCCCCTCGCGACCGATGATCCGACCTTTGAATTCTTCCGACGGAAGGGGGACAGAGCTGACCGTGTGCTCCTCGACATACTCAGCCGCATAGCGTTGCACTGCGGTAGCGACTACCCGCGCCGCTCGCTGTTGTGCCTCTTCGCGTGCTCGCCGCTCGGACTCTTCGACCTTGCGTGAGAAGAAACGCTGTGATTCGCCCTCGACCAACCGGAGCAAATGCTCACGCGCCTCTGACTGATTCCAACCGGCGATCCGCTCTAGCTGTGCTCTTCCCTCCGCGAGCAGGGAAACACCGGATTGCTTCAGTCGCTCGAGTTCCTCTTCGTCCTTGCGCAACGAGTCTTCGATCTGCTCGAGGTAGTTCGATTTCTTTCCCAGTCGGTCCTCACGACGGAGGATTCGCTCTTCCATGCGGGTGAATTCTTCTTCCCGTCGCTTGGTACGCTCCTCAAGTTCCTCGCGCAGCCCTTGAATCTCCTGTCGCGCTTCAAGGAGTCTCTGCTCTTTTAGCTGTTCAACCTCTTCCTGCGCCGCTTGTAGGAACTCCTCTTCCTTGTGCCGCCGCGGCACACCCCCTATCAGGTAACCGATGGCGACCGCGGCGATAAGGCTCAATCCTAGTCCGATATAGCCGATCAGTCCCATTGTGTTCCTTCCTTTTCCTTAATCACACATATCTCGAACTATCCATTATACCCATTTATCCCCTTCGACCTGCAGGATGGCCGGTAGGAACAGAAGACTGAATAAAAGGGCAAACCCGATACCGAGCAACGCAGAGATCCCGAGCAGGCGCAGGGCAGGGGTTCGCGCGACCAACAGACTTCCGAAGACAAGCATCGTCGTAAGAGAGGTGACCAATACTGCCACTGCGGTGAAGCGGCCTCCCCTCTCTACCGCACCGTCCGGATTCTCCTCACGCTCCTCGATGTATCGGTGGAGGATGTGAATACCGTTATCTACCCCGACACCGATCAGGAGCGGCGAGATGATGATGTTGATGAAGTTGAAGTTGACCTGAAGGAGGCGCATCCCTCCCAGCATCCATATATACCCGAGGATCAACGGCGAGCCGGCAAGCAACGCCCGCAGCCAGCCGCCGAGGCTGCGCCACATAGTAATCGTAATCATCAATACGGCGAATATCGTCGACACGAGAAAATCGCGACGCATATAATCTTCAAGCTTCCCCGCCACCAGCGGCATACCAAAATAGTTATCAGAGAACGTGCTAACAAAGGAATTGAACTTCTGCAAGTTGTCACCATCGTATATCTCGGGCGCCATCCGTGCCTCTACGATATAGCTCCCATCCGGGGCAAGGAACCGTGCCTGTATACCTTCGGGAAGACTCTTCAGGATGTCGCGCAGGAGCGCCTCCACCGACGGCAAATCGCGCACCTCGGAGAGCGCCGTGTCCAAGTTCTGAAGCGCGTGTGTCAACGCTACAATGTTCTGATGCGTCTTTTCTACATCAATGGCGCTGAGTTTCCCCTGCACAGTCATCAACTGCGTTTGAATCGTGTTGCCATCGACGGCAAGCTGTACCTCACCGTTCAACCCCGCAATATACTGAAGGAAACCGAACTGGGCGAGCAATGTCCGTATCTGCGCTTGCACCGCGGATCGCTCGCTCAGACTCTGGTCAATGACGGTAAGCTGATTGATGTAGGAAGCGATATTAAGCTTGTCCAGCACCTGTTTCTGCTGTGCCAGGTTTACCGGCAGGAGGGTGAGAGCAGATTCGATTCCCTCAACAAGGTCACTCTGCTTGAGATGATCGACGATCTTGCTCAACTGTTGCTCGTCTTTGGCAAAGAAGGTGAAAGTGTCGCCACTCACCGCGCTCTCTTCACCGAACGAGTCAAGTATCTCTCCTAACACTTCCTGGCTCTTCACCTTGGGGATCATGTCTCTGCTGGAGAATACGAACCGCGTCTGGGCGGCCTGGAAGGCGATGAAGAAGGTGAGGATAATGACAATAACGAAGATCGCACGCCCTTTTCCCGTCACAAACCGGAAGAAACGCGTCAGATGCGGGGTATAGTTGATCACGCTCTCCCGATGCCGAAACCGGAACACGAAGTGGAAGAGTGTAATCAGGGTAGGCAGGAAGACAAGTGTTGTGAGAAACGCGAGGATTACACCCATACTCGTGATTACACCCATTTCAAACAGCGCTCTTGAGCGGGACAGGAGTAGGCCGAGAAAAACAAGGGCTGTTGTGGACGCGGCGGCAAACGATGCTTCCCCTTTTCTCCACACTGTGAGGTACAACGCCCGGTTGAGCGAGCTCCCTCTATTCCTCTCTTCGGCATAACGTGAGATCAGATGAATCCCGTAATCGATCCCCAGGCCCAATACCAGGGCGGGAAGGAACGTGGTAACGAGATTGAACCCGCCAACAGCGAATTTCGCCCACGCCATCGTCAAAACAACACTTATGAGAAGCGGAATAAGCGCGATAATGCTGTAGGAGATCGACCCAAAGGCAAGAAAAAAGATCACCAGCACCCCGATCGATGAGATGATCGTAGTGCGTTGCATATCGGCGTTGATAACCGCATTGGTCTCGGCGTTGTACGAATATGTCCCTGTCACACCAATCGTGACACCCAGCTTGTTCAGATCGACGTCGGCCAGATCTCTGTACAGGTCGTTCATGACGGTAGTGCTGTACGCCACGCCCCGTTCGGACGGGAATTCCGGCCGCACACTCACCAGTAGCTTCGTGCCGTCGCTCGACAGATACGGCTCGGGCGCGCGCACGGTCTCTGCTGCCGACGGCGCGAACACCTTTCCGATGTCGTTGACGGCGGCGGTCATCGAGGGCAAGTCGCTGAGTTCATCGATGGTGTTGATGACCCCGCTATTCAGCGCCACTACAGCGCCGATTTGCTTTGTCAGATCGGAGACTCCATTTTCGTCGGGGACGCCTGTATCCTCTCCGGACATCGCTTGCGTGAACGCATTGTTGATCTGTTGATAGGTGGTAGTAAGGTCAGTGGTCGGAAGAGTCTGTTCGCGGCTGGAGATCGACGTTTCGGCAAAGGCGACGCTCTCTTCGATATGAGCAAGTTCTTCTTTGTTCAATCGGTAGAGGACCAGATACTGATCGGGAATCTCAGGTGCGAGCTCGCGCATGTAGCTGACATCCACAAATTGCTGATCCTGAGCCAGTCTCTCTTTAATCGCCTGTCCCGCAGCGAGAAGGCGCCCTTTCATCTCGCTCTTGGTGAGCCCGTCCCGGTTCTTCAGCGAGACGAGGAGGGCAAGATAATCGCTCTGCAGCAGCGATTCCTCTGTGTGGCGATAGTCGTCGATCAGAGGATCATTCTGGGGTAGTAGATCGAGAAACGAACTGTGGATCGGAACGTTCCGCACATAATAGGTTGTCGCCCCTGTGAGAAGCAGGACTACAACAAGCACCCACCATGCGTAATACCGGCTGATGCGAAAGATACGGTGGAAGATCCGTTCCTTGATCGGTCTCATCCTTTTCATCTGTGGCCCGCTCAGCTTGCCTCCTCACTGGGGCTGGTCACTTCGATGTCATAACCGATCAATTTGGCGGTCAGTCGCACGTTCTGTCCTCCCTTGCCGATAGCGAGCGAGAGCTCGTCATCCGGGACAATCACTTTCGCGCTGTGGGTCTTTTCGTCGAGAGCCACAGATATCACTGACGCCGGTTCGAGACTGTTCTTCAACAGCTGTTCGACAGAATCACTCCACCGAACAAGGTCGATCTTCTCTCCGGAGAGCTCGCGTGTGACCATCCGCACGCGCGCACCGCCGGCGCCGACGCAGCTCCCAACTGGATCTACGTTCGGATCGAGCGATTCCACTGCCACCTTGCTCCGCCGCCCTGCCTCACGGGCAATCTTGCGAACGACAAGAGTTCCCTCCTCTATCTCGGGCACTTCCAGGCGCAGAAGTTGATGGACAAACTCAGGATGCGTCCGTGATAGCAGGATACGCGGATCTCCCTGTGTGCGATCCACACTCACAAGATAGGCGCGCAGGCGGTCGCCGGCGCGATACCGCTCGCCCGGCACCCGTTCCGAGTTGGGGAGAATCGCTTCCGCCTCGCCGAGGTTGACCCACACATCCTTTCCTTCGAACCGATGAACCGATCCACTGATGATCTCACCCACACGATTGATATACAGTTCATACACGATCTCGCGGCGCTTGCGGGTGATCGCCTGACGGATCGCTTCCTCTGCCTTTTTGGTGGCGATGCGGCCAAATTTCGCCAAATCGATTCGCTTGCCATCAATGAAGATGTCTCCAGACCGTTGGTCGATTACAACCTCGACGTCGTCATCGGTGTGATGCTCTTCCCGATAGGCAGCAGCCAGCCCCTGACGAATGGCGTCATACATGTCTTCCCGCGGGACGCCTTTCTCTTTCGCCATCTCCTCCAAGGCTTCAATAAACTCGATATTCATTCCATCCCGAAAAGGCTTCGGTTCACACTCCTTAAGATGAAAGAACGACAAGCGGTTTTTGCTCAAGCGCCAACCGGCAGCATTGTCGCCAATCCGCTTCCATTCTCCACATGATCCTTGTATTATACCGTACAGTCGCACAGGCAGACAACAGGAGGAAGATGGAGTGGATCGAACTCACGGTACGTGAGGGAGAAACCGGGCTGCGGCTCGATCGCTACCTGGCAATGAACAGCGATGACCTTTCCCGCAGTACAATCCAGCAACTGATCCGCAAAGGAATGGTAACGGTCGACGGAGAACCGGCGAAGCGCCCGTCGCAACCGATACATTTCCATCAACTGGTTCGCTGTCCGGTCCCCAAGCGGCCCGTTCTTTCCCCTAAAACGATCGATCTTGACATCCTATATGAGGATGACGCGATCGTAGTAGTAAACAAACAGCCAGGTTTAGTCGTCCATCCGGGGGCCGGATCGAGCAGCACGTCACTTGTCGAAGGGTTGCTCGTCGACCGCCGTTTGCCCGTTGCCGACGACCCAACACGACCGGGAATTGTGCACCGGTTGGATAAAGACACAAGTGGTGCGATCGTCGTAGCAAAGACCGACAGGGCAATGCGTGCGCTCAAGGCACAGTTCGCAGCACGCCTGATCAAGAAGCTCTACATCGCCCAGGTTGAGGGGAAGGTAGAAGAGGATGAAGGCCTGATCGACGCCACTATCGGGCGCGATCCCGTGCATCCGTATCGTATGACAATCCGGCCGCAGGGGCGCGGAGCACAGACGGAGTTCCGCGTGCTCGATCGAGACGAGAAGTCGACGTTCCTTATCGTCCGATTACGTACCGGTCGCACGCACCAGATTCGCGTCCACATGCGTTACATCGGGCATCCAGTTGTCGGGGACCGTCTGTACGGTCACAACGGAGAGATGCGGCTGATGCTGCACGCGTGGTCGCTCGGATTTGCGCATCCAGAGAGCGGACACGCTGTGTCATTCACCGCTCCGCTACCGTCAGAGTTCGCAAATCCGCGCGTGCGTGCACTCTGCCACAGGTCGCCATCAGACGTGTGGCCCGATCGCGCCCGCTGAGAGCCCGTTCGTCGGAACACCGTCGACATGCGGTTCATGCTCGCCCTTGCCAACAACGATACTCAGTCAGGCAATGAAGACTCCGCCCCGTCTTCTGACGGAGGCGGCGATCGCCGCAGCGCCATCCCCAGATAGTCGAGCGAGGACAGATACGTCAATGCAACGGCGACATAGAATAGGGTGAGGCCATGATGGACGCGCGCCAACATCAGGGCCATCGCCAGGAACGTGAGCACGGCCGACCCCTTCCCCAGAACGCGCGACCCCTGCACTCTGCCCGCAAGGCGATGAAGAAACGCGGCGCCGATGCCCAGCCCCACCTGAGGGATGAAGAACAGCACCAACCACAAGAGCGGGATGATTCCCTTGACGAACAGCGACGATACGAGCGCTGCATAGAGGAGCTTGTCCACCGTCGGATCGAGGACCTTGCCCAGTGTACTCACCTCGTGCCGCCGCCGTGCCGCCACGCCGTCGAGCACATCGCCCGCGCAGGCGACAAGGAACAAGATCAGCGCTATTTCTCTCTGTTCGACGAACAAGAGCGCAATGATTGGCGGAATCAGCACCGCGCGCGCGAGCGTTATCTTATTGGCGAGTGACATGACGGAGTGATCATAATTGAGATCATGCTTCCAGTACAACTTGCTTGAAGGCCGTTTGCCGCAATCAGTATAATCACGCCCGATCCGCAATAAGGAGTGATCAGATGAAGAAGCGAGTGATCATCATGGGCGCGGCCGGACGGGATTTTCACAACTTCAATGTCCACTTCCGCGACAATGAGGCATACGAAGTAGTGGCGTTCACTGCCACGCAGATCCCCGACATCGAAGGACGGGTTTACCCACATGAGTTGGCAGGCAAGCTGTATCCGAGCGGAATCCCGATCGAGCCGGAGTCGGAACTGAAGATGTTGATTGAGGAGAAAGAGGTCGACTTGGTCGTATTCGCCTATAGCGACGTCACTAATCAATATGTCATGGAGCGCTCGGCGCTCGTCAACGCCGCCGGTGCTGACTTCATGTTGATGGGTACCGACTCGACCATGGTGGAACCGAAGAAGCCCCTCATCTCCATCACCGCAGCGCGCACCGGTTCCGGTAAGAGTCAGACAACTCGGCGGGTGTGCGAAATCCTGAAAGCACGCGGGAAGAAGCTAGCGGTCATCCGTCACCCAATGCCCTATGGGAACCTTGTCGAACAGGAGTGGCAGCGGTATGAGACCTACGACGACCTCGATCGCTACGACTGCACAATCGAAGAACGCGAAGAATACGAGCCACACATCGATCGTGGGACGATCGTCTACGCTGGCGTGGACTATGAAAAGATCCTGCGCAAGGCAGAAGAGGAAGCGGATATTGTCATCTGGGATGGGGGGAACAACGACTTCTCCTTCTACCGACCAACTCTGTCGATCGTCGTCGTTGACCCGCACAGAGCCGGGCACGAGTTCCTCTACTACCCGAGCAGCGTGAACCTGCGCACCGCGGATATCGTGGTGATCAATAAGGTGGACACTGCAGCGTTCGACGACATCCAATTCGTTCGCAACAACGTTCGCGATGTGAACCCGACTGCACGTATAGTCG